>JBDTDY010000166.1:0-10675 GCA_039922835.1 Ornithinibacter sp. | reverse complement strand
CTCGCGCAGGGCCCTGTCCCGGGTGCACCGGCTCGCGCCCAAGGTGCCGCTCGTGCACCTCGTCGAACCCGCTGTCCCCTCCATCGCCCTCGACGGCACGTTGCCACCGGGGGTGACCCGAGTGGGGCTGCACACCCGCATGCTCCACCGGCCGAAGGTCATCCGCGCCTACCACCGGATGGGGCACGAGGTGTGCGTGTTCACCGTCGACGAGCCCGATGACGTCGACCGCTGCGTGGACCTCGGGGTCGACGTGATCATCACGAACCGTCCGCGCGCAGTCATCGATCAGCTCGCCGGATCCGGCTAGGTTGGCCCGGTGACATCGTCCGACGCACGCACCGACAGACCCGGCCCGCGGTCCTCCGACGGTTCCGAGCTCGAGGTGGCCGAGAGCTCCGGGCCCGGGAGTGAGAGCATCATCTGCACGGTGCGGGTGGAGTCCGATGCAGCGTCGGTGGCTCGGGTCCGCCACCAGATCGTCGCCGACCTGCAGGAACGACAGCTCTCCGAGAAGATCGTCGACGAGGCCGAGATCGTGGCCTCGGAGCTCCTGACGAATGCCGTCCGGCACGCCCGACCGCTCTCCGACGGCACGATCCGGGTGCGCTGGAAGATCCGCGGTGAGGTCGTCGAGGTCGAGGTGACCGACGGCGGGGGCTCGACGGTGCCGCACCCCGCGCCGCGCACGGTGTGGCTCTCCTCGGGTCGTGGCCTGCGCATCGTGCGGTCCATCGCGCACGAGTGGGGCGTCACGGAGGACCGCACCGGCAACGTCGTCTGGGCCACCCTCGGCGGGCCGAGCCGCCGCCGCGCCACCTGAACCCCGGCCCCCACCCGCGGCACTAGGGTGGCGCGCATGGGCAAGGCATCACGACGTCAGCGCGGCTCCGACACGGGGGCGGATCGCCGCTCCCGACCGGCTGCGGCACCCTTCGAGCGGCGGCCGTTCCAAGGGCTCGCGGGTGAGACCGACTGGGTCGCGGTGCGCGAGATCCTCCCGGCAGCGACGGCGAGCGTGCGAGTGGCCGACGCCTTCGTCCCCGAGGGCGCGCCGCACGAGGTGGTCGTCGCGACCGTGCTCCCGATGGCGTGGCCGGGTCTGCACCGGGCCGACGGGTCGGTGCTCATCGGCACCCAGTCGGGCAACTCCAGCGGCGATGCCTCCCGCGACCTCGCGGCGCAGGTGCTCGCCGCGCTCGCCGCCGAGCAGGGCCAGCCCGTGACGAGCACCGAGCCCGTCACCGCCGACAGCCCACGACTGCAGGACATCCTGAGCGAGGACTCGACCTTCGATGTCACCGTGCACGAGGGCTTCGACTTCTGGGTCGGCGAGCAGGAGCTCGAGGGTGATGCCGCGCTCTCGCTCGAGCGGGCCAACGAGAGCGTCGTGCCCACCAGCGCCATGTCTGCCCTGCCGTCGGCCTACTGGGTGCGCATCGGCGACAGGGCCCACATCCGCCTGGTGCTCCCCGACGACGAGGACGCCGCCACCGACGCCCTCTCGCGGCTGCACGCGTCGGGCGAGGACGCCCTCGGCCCGGACACCAGGCTGCTCGGTGCCTTCCGGGCCTGCGGCCTGCTCGTGCCGGTCTGGGACCTCGACCCCGAGACGGAGGCCGCGGACCACGAGGAGGCCCTCACGGCGTGGGGCGGGCGGTATGCCGCTGCGCTGGCTGTCGAGGCCCCTCTCACCCCCGACGAGCGACGGGCCCGCTCTGGCCTGCTCAGCCGCCAGGTCACCCTGCGCTGATGGCGCGATGAGTGCCATGGCCACGCGGGTCGCTGCGGTGATCCCGTGCAAGGACGAGGCCGAGCGCATCGCCGCCACCGTTGCTGCGGTGCTCTGCCTCCCCCAGGTGGGGCGCGTCGTCGTCGTCGACGACGGGAGCGGTGACGACACGGCTGGTGTTGCGCGGGCCGCGGGGGCCCACGTGGTGCGCCACGAGCGCAACCGCGGCAAGGCTGCGGCGCTGGAGACCGGGGTGCGCGCCGTGCGCGACCTGGAACGCGCGGATGCCGCGACCGACCCCGATGCCGTCTGGCCGGCGGCGCTGCTCTTCGTCGACGGCGACCTTCGCGAAACGGCGACGAACCTCGGCGTGCTCACCCCTCCGGTGCTCGACGGCTCGGCCGCGATGACGGTGGCAACCCTTCCCGCGCAGCTGAAGGGCGGCGGCGGACGCGGGTTCGTCGTGCGGCTCGCCCGCGAGGGCATCGCGTCCCTCACCGGGTTCGCTCCGGTCCAACCGCTCTCGGGCATGCGGTGCCTGAGTCCCGCCGCCTTCGACGTCGCGAGTCCGCTCGCGCGTGGCTGGGGTGTCGAGACGGCCCTCACCGTCGACGTGCTGCGCGCAGGCCTCCCGGTGCTCGAAGTGCCGTGCGAGCTGCAGCACCGCGTGAGCGGCTCGGACTGGCGCGGGCAGCTGCACCGGGCGGGGCAGTATCGCGACGTGTGGCTCGCTCTCGTCGCGCGCGGCTGGCGACCGTGGCACCGCGGCTGACCCAGCAGGAGAGCGCCTCGAGCCCTGAGCCCGGGCGGCTCCGGGCCCTGGGCGGCGTGACGCCCGGGCTGCGCATCGGCCTCCTGCTCGTCTCCACCGCACTCCTGCTGCTGGTGGGGTTGTCGGCCCCGAATGCCGCGCAGACGGACCTGTCACCCCGTGGCTGGGCGCCCGGCACCCTGGTGCCCCTCACCCTCGGGCCCGGCGCGGTCACGGCGGTGCTGTGGACGGCATACGGCCTCGCAGGCCTTGCAGTATTTCTCGGGTTCGTCACTCGCCCAGGGGCGCTGCGGTCGTGGCGGGTGCCCGGGGTGCTGGCGGCTGCCGCACTGCTGACAGCGCCCTTCGGTTCGGCCGACCACGTGAACTACCTCGCCTATGGTCGGATCCTGGTCGGCGGGGGCAACCCGTGGACGGACTCCCCGGTGGACTGGGCCGGCGGGCTCGACCCGGTCACGAGTCGCGTGGAGGCGCCCTGGACCACCGAGCCGAGCGTCTACGGCCCCTTCGGCACGCTGCTTCACGGCCTCAGCTCATGGCTCGGCGGTGACACGCTGCGCCAGGGCGTCTGGGTCTGGCAGGTGCTCGTCGTGATCGCCTGGCTCGCGGTGCGCTGGTTGCTGCGCCTGACGCTCGAGCGGGGGCTGCACGGGCGGGTCGACGTGCTCTGGACCCTGAACCCGCTCGTGTTCGGCGTCGGTGTGCTGGGCGCGCACATCGACGTGGTGGCGGCAGCGCTGGCCGTCGCGGCCATCGCGATCGCTGCGCGAGGAGGGGTCCGGTCCGCCGTGGGAGCCGGTGTCCTGGTGGGTCTGGGTGGCTCCACGAAGTTCACCTATGCGGTGGTGGCCGTCGGCATCGTGGTCGCCTGGTGGGTGGTGGGTCACCGGCGGGCGCGGCTGGCGGCCTTGGTCGGGAGCCTCGTCACGGCATCCGTCGTGGTGGTCGGTGGGCTGCAGGTCTGGGCGGGGCCGCACGTCTACGACCAGCTCCAGCGCTCCAGCCGCGCAGTGTCCCTCGCGACGCCGTGGCGGCTGTTCCTCGAGGCCGCCGGGCCGAGCATCGGGTTCGGCACCGCGAGGCTGGTCATCAGTGTCGGGGCGGCCCTGCTCGCCGTGGGGCTGGCGGCGAGCCTGCTGCTGCTCAGCCGCCCGGCATCCCGGCACGACAGTGACCCCCTGGTCGATGGTTCGCACGAGGAGGGGCAGCAGGAGGAGAGAACAACCGGCCCGGATGCCGTGGGTGTGGTGGCGTTGTGGGTGACCGCGTGCCTGGCGCTGGCCTACTCCCTCGCCGCCTCCTACTCGCTGCCGTGGTACGACGTGCTCGCGTGGTCCGCGCTGCCTGCGCTGGTGTCCGGGCTGGTGGACAAGATTGCCCTGGTGCGGCTCATCGCGCTCGCCGCGGCCTACGTGCCCGGGAGGGTTCTCGGGATGTCGCAGGGCGTGGAGGACCTCACTCTCGGGGTGCGCCGCGAGGTCGTGCCGTGGGTCGTGCTCGGGCTCTGGCTCGTGGTGCTCAGCGCCGGCGCGCGGAGCGCGTTGCGGATGCGGCGCGGGCCTCGTCGAGCAGGAAGGCCACCGTCACCGACACGATGAGCGGCACCGCCAGGGTGGCGCCCACCGCAGGGATGGCGACGCCCGAGTCGTTGATCAGGAACCCGATACCCAGGGTGGTCAGCAGGGCCACCAGCCCGGCGCGCAGGGTCGGGGCCTGGTCGAAGGAGCGCTGCATCGCGCGCGACCCCCACGAGGTGGGACGGGCGAGCACGTAGATCACGAAGAGCAGCGCCGCCGGGACCAGGAGGGTGAGGGGGGCGTTGCCGAACAGGATGCTGATGTTCTGCTCGCCCTTGCGCACGACGATGTCCATCGCGTTGCCGTCGATGATCGACTGGATGAAGCGTCCGAGGTGACTGCGCTGCGTGGTCGGTCGGAGCCAGTCAAGACCGGCGATGAGGAAGAACAGCCCTACGACCGACACGAGGATGAGCAGGGCGCGCCGCCAGGTCAGCGCGATGCCGAGCACGGCCATCACGAGGTAGACGATGCCCGGGACCAGTGCGGGAGGACCACCGCCGTCGGCGCCCCAGAAGGGAGCGCCGTCGACGAGGACGGCAACGCCGCCGATGACGGCGACGGCCAGCGCGGCATCGCGGCGGCGACCGGCCGACACCAGCGCCGACGACACGGCGGTCGCGAGCAGGATCGCGCCGGTCGCGAAGAGAGCGAAGGTCGGGTTGCCCATGCCGTAGAAGCGTCCGGCGACGACGGGCTGCAGGCCCATGAGCGAGGAGATCTGCAGGCGCGACCCGGTCATCACGTCGAGTGCCAGCACGACCATCGTCGTGGCCGAGACCACGGCCATCGGGCCGAGCGCCCACCGCGCCCACGGGCCCCGCAGCGCCATCACCGAGATGAGCGTGACGAAGAAGCCCACCGCGACGAGCACGGCGAGCATCTCCACGCGGAAGCGCCACCACGGGATGAGGTTCGCCAGGAAGGTGGAGACCGGAACCGAGGCGGCCACCACCGCGAGCACCCGCACCCGGCCGAGCACCTTCACGCGGGTCTCCTCCGACCCGATCCGGCCTTTGTAGACGAGCAGCACCAGGAGGTAGATCACCAGTTGGCCGTAGGCGAAGACGGTGAAGAAGGGCTCGACGAGACCGTGCACGTCGTGGCTGGCCTCGTCGAAGTCGACGAGGGTCCGGAGCCGGTCGCGTGCCCGTTGCTCGGAGTTGTCCGGTGCCGGGCGGCTGGTGAGCGCTGCTCCCCCGACGGAGTCCGGCACCCGCAGTCCCACCGAGGAGAGGATCGTTGCCGTCAGGTCAGGCGACTGGGCCAGCCCGACCTGTCTGGTCGAGGACGACTCCAGCACCCCCGGCCCGAAGTGCGGCCCGCGCGCGACGACGAGCCGGAGCCGCTCCGAGACCCCGGCGTCGGCGATGCTCGCGATGATGAAGTCCGCTCCGCTCGGTCCTGCACCGATGACCTCGCCGATGCGGGCGTCGATCTCGCTCAACTGCGCCTCGCGGGTGCCCGTGGGTGTCTCCCCGTCTGCGACGTCCTGGGGGTCACGCACCGCTCCGACGTCGACGAGGGTCACCTGGCAGCCGTTGAGGTCCTCCAGGAGGGTGGCGGAGTCCAAGGGGGAGTAGCGCTGCACGGTGCCGTCGGGAAGCGCCGCGCCGACTGCTGCCCCGGTCTGCACGGCGCGCACGCAGACCGACCCCTGCTTCGCCACCTCGCCCAGCAGGCCGAGGCTGGTGTCGAACTTCTGGCCCCTGGCCGCGTCGAGGTAGACCGGCCACTGCGTGACCTTGCCGTCGGTGACGGTCGGCGGGCCCGGGCACGGCCGGTTGGCCGGGTTGGTGGCCTCCCCGGTGCGCGGCGCCGCGGCGCGTCCACCCGCGGAGAGCCCGAGCCAGCCGTCGACCGGGCAGGTGTTGGAGTTGACCGACCGCACCGAGAGCGCGGCCGAGGATCCGTCCTTGAGCATCGCCCAGAGGTTGGGTGTGGTCTGCGGGTCGACGTCGGACCAGCTGATCCCGCCGGTGCCGATGAACACGACCGCGCCGGCGGGCTCGGCCGCCTGGCTGAGGGTTGCCGAGGAGCCGACCACCAGGAAGCCTGCGCACGCCGCCGCGATGGCGATGGCGATGGCGAGGGCTCTGCGGATCACGGGGCAAGGTTACGCAAGCGCAGGAGGACGGCCGCAATCCGCTGGTGGGCGCGCTCGGGATGCGTCAGTCGCTGGCGTCGGCACGCCCTACCCCGACAATGGGTGACGTGACCTCGCGCCGCTCCACCCCTGCACCACGGGTGATGTGGCTCCTGGCGGTGTGTCTCATCGCACTCGCGGCGCTCCCCGTGGCGCTGCGCTACCTCGTCTTCTGGCCCCTGGACCAGTGGCAGATCGACGTCCAGGTCTACCGGGACGCGGGGGTCTCCCTCCTCACGGGCCGCCCCGTCTACTCGGTGCTGACCGAGCCCCCCCAGCTGTTGCCGTTCACCTATCCGCCGTTCGCCGCAGTGCTCGGCATCCCCCTCGCGCTCCTGCCGTTCGGCGTGGTCGGCTGGCTCTGGACGGCGCTACAGGTCGCCGCCACCACGGCGACGGTCTGGTATGCCGCGTACCGGTTGAGTCCGCGGGCCGGGCCGTGGTCGCCGCTCGCGCTGGCCGCGCTGACGGCACCCATGCTGTGGCTGCACCCGGTGGGTGACGGCATCCGGTTCGGGCAGGTCAACGCCTTCCTCGTGCTGGCCGTGCTGATGGACCTGCGTGAGCCCCGTCCCGGCCTGCTCGCCCGGATCCCACGCGGTGTGCTCATCGGGCTGGCGATGGCGGTCAAGCTGACGCCGGGCGTCTTCCTCGTGCACTTCCTGCTCACCCGTCGGTGGCGCGAGGCGGCGGCGACGCTCGCCACGGCGGTGGGTGTCACGCTCGCGGCCTGGGTGCTGCTGCCGCAGGCGTCCTTCGCCTACTGGGGTGGGGCGCTGCAGGACCCGAGCCGGCTCGGCCCCAACGCGGGCACCGCGAACCAGTCGATCCGCGGCTTCCTGCTCCGGATGGACCTCCTGCTCGGCGGCGCACTCGGCTCGTGGGGCACCGTGGTGTGGCTGGTGCTCGTCGTGGTGGTCGGGGCCTTCGGCTACCTGCTGGCGGCCCGGATGTATCGCTCGGGCGACTCCATCGGGGAGGTGGCCGTCGTGGGCCTGCTCGCCTGCCTGCTCTCGCCGGTGGCATGGATCCACCACTACCACTGGATCGTCGTCGTGGTCTTCGCGCTGCTCGGCAGCGACCCGCTGCGAGACCGGCGCAGGCTCTGGGCCGGGCTGGGGGTCACGGCCTTCTTCGTGTGCCGTCTCCCGTGGTGGGGCATCACCTGGCTCAGCCACCGGGACTGGCCCGAGCTGCCGGCCCGGTTGCTGCAGAACGCCGACGTCTTCGGGGGTCTCGTGGCGCTCGCTCTGCTGTGGTGGGTGTCCGGCGGGGGCCGCAGCCCGGAGCGCCGGCCTCAGAGCACGCCGAAGATCTCCAGCGCGGTGTAGCCCGCGAGCAGCAGGCAGACGGTGCCGCCGATCCGGCGGATGGTCGACAGGCGCATCCGCTTCAGGAGGGTGCGTCCCAGCACCGCCGCCAGGGCCGAGACGGTGGCCAGCGCGAGGAAGGCACCGACGAAGACCGACACCGGGTCGTCGTAGCGCAGCACGAGCGATGCCGTGAGGATCTGCGACAGGTCGCCCCACTCGGCGAGGAAGAGGATCGTGAAGCACAAGGTGACCACCCGCCACCCGGTGACGCTGCGCGCCGACTTCTCGTCGAACTCCTCCTCGGTCTCGGCTTCCTCCTCGTCAGCCGCACCGGCGCCGCGGAGCAGGATGATGCCGCCGACGAGGAACATCACGCCGGCGAAGACCTCCACCGGGGTGCGAGGGAGGCGCGAGAGCAACCCGCCCGCGGTCACCGCGACGGCGGTCTGCACGAGGAAGGCGAGGCTGACCCCGATCCAGACGAGCAGCGGCCGGAATCGGGTCGACATGACGAGGGTGGCGATGAAGGTCTTGTCGGGCAGCTCGACGACGAAGATCAGGCCGAAGACGACAGCCGCGGTGGAGAGATCCATAGGGGTTCAACGCTAGCTGCTGTGGGATGCCGGCGCGCACGGCGCTCGCTCCGCCTAGCCTGTGACACGTGTTGGGACTGAACGCAGGGGAGGCCGCGCTGCTCGCGTGGCCGTTGGTGGTGGTCCTCGCCTCCCTGCTCGCCGTGGCGCTGCTCACGCGCCGAACCGCCAGGCTCACTGCTCGCGTCGAGCACCTGGAGCAGCAACGCCCCGTCGGGGCCGGTGACCTCGCCGTGCTGCGCGCCGACGTCGCCCAGGCCCTGCGGCACGTGGCCGTGGTGCGCTATGACGCGTTCGGCGACATGGGTGGCCGGCTGAGCTTCAGCGCGGCGATCATCGACGACCACGGCGACGGTCTCGTCATCAGCTCGATCCATGCCCGCGGCGAGTCCCGCACCTACGCCAAGGGCGTCGTGGGCGGCGGCTCCGACGCGACCCTGACCCCCGAGGAGCAGCAGGCGCTCGCCGCTGCCCGCACCGGCAAGGAGCACCCATGACCCGCACCGGCTACCTCGGCCCCGAGGGCACCTTCACCTCGATGGCCCTCGACGCGTGGGAGGGCGACTCAGGCGGCCAGCGCACGGCATACGGCTCGGTCGACTCCGCGCTGGCGGCGCTGCGGGCCGGTGAGGTCGACGGTGCGATGGTGCCGATCGAGAACTCCGTCGAGGGCGGTGTCTCGGCCACCCTCGACGCGCTCGCCAGTGGCGACCCGCTCGTCGTCACCGGCGAGGTGCTCGTTCCGGTGACGTTCGTGCTCGCGGCGGGGGCCGGCACCACCCTGGGCGACGTGCGCGCGGTCGGCACCCACTCGCACGCCTGGGCCCAGGTGCGGGGGTGGATGGGGCAGAACCTGGCGGATGCCGCCTACGTGCCGACGCTCTCGACCGCCGCTGCCGCGGCCGGACTGGTCGAGGGGGACCAGCCCTACGACGCGGCGGTCTGTGCCCCGGCCGCCGCAGACCTGCACGGGCTGAGCGTGCTCGCCGAGGGGATCGGCGACATGCAGGCTGCGGTCACCCGGTTCGTGCTGGTCTCCAGGCCGGGGAGCCTGCCGGCGCCGACCGGCGCGGACAAGACGACGATGGTGCTCTTCCAGCGCGAGGACCACGCCGGTGGGCTGCTCGAGCTGCTCGACCAGTTCTCCGCGCGCGGCATCAACCTCACCCGGCTGGAGTCCAGGCCCACGAAGGCGTCGATGGGCTCCTACTGCTTCTCCATCGACGTCGAGGGCCACGTGCTCGACGAGCGGCTGGGTGAGGCGCTGATGGGGCTGAAGCGGATCTGCGCCGACGTGCGGTTCCTCGGGTCCTACCCGCGGGCGGACAAGACGCCGGCGAGCATCGGGGTGCGCGCCACCGACGCAGACTTCGCCGGAGCGCGGTCCTGGCTGACCGGCATCCGCTCGGTCACCCCGTGACCGCGACGGGCTGCGAGCGCGCTCAGCCCTCGCGCGCCGCAAGGAAGGCGCCGGCGACCTCGATGAGACGGTCATTGGCCTCGCGCTCGGCGATGGTCGCCCTGGCGCCGTCGAGGCCGTAGGGCCGCACGGTCAGCCCAGCCTCCTCGCAGGCCGCAGCGAACGCCGGCGTCTGCTCACCCAGCCCGAACCAGACGAAGTTGGCCTGGGCGTCGGAGAGCTGCCAACCCTGCTCGCGCAGCGCATCGACCACTCGCTCGCGCTCGGCAACCAGCTCCTTGACGCGCACCTCGAGCTCGTCGGAGGCCTGGAGCGACGCGATGGCTGCGACCTGGGCGAGCGAGTTCACCCCGAACGGGAGCGCGGCCTTGCGCAGCGCGGCTGCCACCGGCTCGTGCGCCACGGCATACCCGACGCGCAGCCCCGCCAGCCCGTAAGCCTTGGAGAAGGTGCGCAGCACAGCCACGTTGGGCCGTGCCTCGTGGATGGCCAGCGCATCGGGTGCGTCCGGGGCAGTGACGAACTCGAGATAGGCCTCGTCGATGACGACGAGCACGTCGTCGGGCACGCGGTCGAGGAAGGCGTCGAGCTCGTCCGCGCCGACCGTCGTACCTGTCGGGTTGTTGGGTGTGCACACGAGCACCAGGCGAGTGCGGGGAGTGATCGCCTCGGCCATCGCGTCGAGGTCGTGGCGGTCTCCGGCTGTCAGGGGCACCTGCACGGGGGTCGCACCCGACAGCGTCACCAGGATCGGGTAGGCCTCGAACGAGCGCCACGCGAAGATCACCTCGTCACCCTCGCCGCAGGTCGCTGCGATGAGCTGCCCGAGCACACCGACGCTGCCGGGGCCGGTCGCGATGCGCGCAGCCGGCACGCCGACCCGCTCGGCGATGGCTGCGGTGAGCGCGGTGACCGCCATGTCGGGGTAGCGGTTGATCGCACCTGCCGCCTCACGCACGGCGTCGAGCACGCTCGGCAGCGGCGGGTAGGGGTTCTCGTTGCTGCTGATCTTGTATGCCGTCACGCCCTCGCGCGGCACAGTCGGGCCTCCGGGCTTGTATGCCGGGACGGCAGCCAGCGCTGTGCGGAGACGGACGTTGTCGCTCATGACTGCACTGTATT
>JBDTDY010000165.1:0-16926 GCA_039922835.1 Ornithinibacter sp. | reverse complement strand
ACACCGCCCCGTCGTACCACACCGATGTGGGCAGCGGACCGCGCCGGGGAGCGCGATCCCCCCTGGTCACGCGCGTCCGTGACAGGCTGGGAGTCACCAGTTCCCCGATCCGGAGCCACCATGACCCACCTCCTGCCGCGCCGAGTCGTGTTGCGCTCCGCTGCCGTCGCCGGGGGCTTCGCCCTCACGGCATCCGCATGCTCGACCGACGAGGACCCGTCCGCCGCCGAGGACCGGCCTGCCGCAGACGCACCTGACGACCACGCGGTGGTCGTGCGGGACGACGGCTCCGCCGTGACCCTCCCTGCCAAAGGCGACCCGACGGTGGCGGCATCGCGGGCGGTCCTGAGCCGCGCCACTGCGGTCGTCGTCTCGACGACGACCCCGACCGACCTCGATCCTGCTCTCGCGGTCGCGACGGCCCTGGGCCTCCCCCTGCTGCTGACCGGACCGGAGCTGCGGGGTGAGCTGGACCGCCTGACCACGCGCACGGTGATTCGGTTCGGCGCGGCAGAGGCCATCGGCGACCTCGGGTCCCGCGAGGTCATCGAGGGAGGCGCCGTCACGGACCTGCCCGACCTCGCCGGCCTTCCCCGAGCAGCCGACACCGGCTCCGCGGTCGTGCTGCTCCACGACGGCGCAACGGTTCCCGCCGTCCTCCAGCCGCTGCTCGCCCTCACCGGCGCGACCCCGCGCACGGTGGAGCAGGTCGACCCTCGCCGCGACGAGGGAACCAGGAAGGCCCTCAGCTCAGCGGCAGCCGCCCCGGTGCTGGCCATCGGGGACGGTTTCGGTGAGCACTTCTCGACCCGGGTGCGCACCGCGCGCACGGCCGCCGACCTCCCCGGCGGCGGGCTGATGCCCTTCCCCGGACGCAGGATGGTCGCTCTCTACGGCCACCCGCAGACCAAGACGCTGGGCATGCTGGGCGAGCAGGGCCCCAGCGCGTCCGCCACGCGCGCCGCGCGCCTCGTCAAGGAGTTCGCGCCGCTCACGGGCGAGACGGTGATCCCGGCCTTCGAGCTCATCGCGACTGTTGCAGCAGCGGCACCGATGCCCGATGACAGCTACTCGCGCAAGACCGCCGTCGAGGTCCTGCTGCCCTATGTCGAGGCCGCCGAGGATGCCGGTGCCTACATCGTGCTCGACCTGCAGCCCGGTCGCAGCGACTTCCTCACCCAGGCCAAGATCTACGAGTCGCTGCTCCGCCGGCCCTGGGTGGGTCTGGCGCTCGACCCGGAGTGGCGCCTGAAGCCGGGGCAGAAGCACATCGAGCAGATCGGCTCCGTCGCCATCGAGGAGGTCAATGCCGTCGGCGCCTGGCTCGCCGAGCTCGTGCGCACCCACGACCTCCCCCCGAAGGTGCTCACCCTCCACCAGTTCCGCACCTCGATGGTGCGCGACCGCGAGCGCCTCGACACCTCCCTGGACGAGATCCAGTGGCTCGTACACGTCGATGGCCAGGGTTGGCAGGGCGACAAGCGCGCGACGTGGCGGGCGCTGCAGCGTGGCCTGCCCGAGGGGGTCTGGCTCGGGTGGAAGAACTTCGAGGACGAGGACACCCCCATGCTGACCCACGAGCAGACGATGGAGCAGGTCGAGCCCACCCCCTGGTTCATCTCCTACCAGTAGGGCGCTCGCTACGTCCCGTCGACGTACACCCACCGCCCGGCCCGACGCACGAACGAGCTCCGCTCGTGCAGCTCGCCGCGCTGGTGGGTCACGCCCTCACCGGCGATCCAGCGGGCCCGGTACTCCACCACACCCGTCGCGTCGTCCTCCCCGCCGTCCACGACGTCAAGCAGCTCGAGCTCCTCCCACCGCACCCACGGGTCGGGCTCGACGTCGGTGGGACGGGTGCGGGCGTGCCAGGTGCGGAAGAGGTGGTCACCGGCGGCGACGGCGTATGCCGTGTAGCGAGACCTCATGAGCTGCTCGGCCGTCGCGGCGAGCACCTCGCCCCGCACCAGCGGACCGCAACATTGGTCCAGTGTCGCTCCCGGTGGCACGCCACCACAGGGGCAGATGGCGTCGCCGCACTCGATGTCATCGACGTCCCCGGACATCCTCAGCCACACTGCAGATCCGTGCCCGCTCCTCGCGCCCTCGACCACGTCACTCGCCTCCACCCCCGTTGTACACCCGCTGGGCCCGTCACCGGCCCGTTGAGTGAGCAAACACTCAGCAGCCGTCCGCTCAGCGTCGGCCCGGTGAGCGGGTGGGCCACGGAGCGTCCTCGGGCAGCAGCCCGACCCAGCCGCGGTCCCGGAGCATCGAGGCCGCGAGCGCCCCGATGAGCAGCGTCGCGTTGTGCACCCGACCGCCGAGGGCTGCGTCGACGAGCTCATCGAGCGGGACCCGGCGCACCGGCATCCCGAGCTCCTCGCCATCGCGAGAGTGTCGCTCGTCGTCGGGGACGCTCGACAGGCCGCGGGCCAGGTAGATCCGCAGCACCTCGGTGGAGCCGCCGGGCGTGGTGTTGTGGTCGAGCACGACGTGCCACTGCTCCGCCCGCAGGTCGGTCTCCTCGAGCAGCTCTCGTGCGGCACTGAGGTGGGGGGGCTCACCGTCGATGTCGAGCAGCCCCGCGGGGAGCTCCCACTCGGTGGCGCGCACCGGGTGCCGGTACTGCTGCACCAGCACGACGCGCTCCTCCTCGTCGAGCGCGATGATCGCCACCGCGCCGGTGTGGTCCACGAAGTCACGCGTGACGACACCCGCCTCGCCGAGGTCGACCTGCTCGCTGCGCACGTCCCAGACCCGACCCTGGAAGACCCGCTCCGAGGCCAGCACGGGCTTGGCCCCGGGGAGGTCGGCCAGCGGCTCAGGCATGGGCCTCGGCAGCCTCGGAGTGCCGGGGACGCTCGACCTCGACCAGGCGCGCGGAGCGCTGCGCCTCGATGGCCGCCCCGATGAGGCCCGCGAAGAGGGGGTGGGAGCGGGTGGGCCGGGACTTGAACTCCGGGTGGGCCTGGGTGGACACGTAGTAGGGGTGGACATCCGCGGGGAGCTCGACGAACTCGACCAGCCCGAGGTCGGGGTGGGTGCCACTGAAGCGCAGCCCCGCCTCCTCCAGCGGGCGCCGGTAGGAGTTGTTGACCTCGTAGCGGTGGCGGTGCCGCTCGTGCACCGTGGTGGCGCCGTATGCCGTGGCCACCACCGAGCCCTCCGTCAACGTCGCGGGCTGGCTCCCGAGGCGCATGGTGCCACCGAGGTCACCGGCACCCTCGACGAAGGACTTCTGCTCCTCCATGGTCGCGATGACGGGCGCCGTGGTCTCGGGGTCGAACTCCGTCGAGCTCGCCTCCGTGATGCCGGCGACGTGCCTGGCGTACTCGATCACCATGCACTGAAGTCCCAGACAGATGCCCAGGGTCGGCACGAGCCGCTCACGCGCCCACCGCAGTGCACCCACCTTGCCCTCGATGCCGCGGATGCCGAAGCCCCCCGGCACCAGCACGGCGTCCACGCCGCCAAGGGCACGTTGGGCCCCGGCCTCGCTCTCGCAGGAGTCCGAGGGCACCCACCTGATGTTCACCTTCGCATCGTGGTGGAACCCGCCGGCACGCAGTGCCTCGGTGACCGAGAGGTAGGCGTCGGGAAGGTCGACGTACTTGCCGACGAGGGCGACCTCGACCTCGTGCTCGGGCTCGTGGACCCGTTCCAGCAAGAGGTCCCAGTCGGTCCAGTCCACGTCCCTGAACGTCAGCCCGAGGCGGCGGACGACATAGGCGTCGAGCCCCTCGCGGTGCAGCACCTTGGGGATGTCGTAGATGCTGGGCGCGTCGACCGCCGCAGCCACGGCCTCGGTGTCGACGTCGCACATCAGGCTGATCTTGCGCTTGATCGAGTCCGGGATCTCCCGGTCTGCTCGCAGCACCAGCGCGTCAGGCTGGATGCCGACCTGGCGCAGGGCCGCGACGGAGTGCTGGGTGGGTTTGGTCTTCAGCTCCCCGCTCGGGGCCAGGTAGGGCACCAGCGAGACGTGCAGGAAGAAGACGGCGTCGCGGCCGAGGTCGTGGCGCACCTGCCGGGCCGCCTCCAGGAACGGCAGCGACTCGATGTCACCGACCGTGCCACCGATCTCGGTGATGATCAGGTCGGGCGCGTCCTCGGGGTCCACGCCCGGGGACCCGGCGGCCTGGGCGCGCATCCGGTCCTTGAGCTCGTTGGTGATGTGCGGGATGACTTGCACCGTGTCACCGAGGTACTCCCCGCGTCGCTCGCGCTGGATCACCCGGTTGTAGACCTGCCCGGTCGTGACGTTGGCGCTGCCGACGAGGTTGACATCGAGGAAGCGCTCGTAGTGGCCGATGTCGAGGTCCGTCTCGGCGCCGTCGTCGGTGACGAACACCTCACCGTGCTGGAAGGGGTTCATCGTCCCCGGGTCCACGTTGAGGTAGGGGTCGAGCTTCTGCATCGTCACCCGCAGGCCGCGTGCGCGCAGCAGGTGTCCGAGCGATGAGGCCGTGAGCCCCTTGCCGAGGGATGAGGCGACGCCTCCGGTCACGAAGATCTGTTTCGTCAGGGCCACCACGGGCTTCAACGATACGTCATGGCCGCGTGCACCTCGACGCCGACGCTCCGATCGGCCACACCTTCTCAGCCACCGGACCTCGCTTCAGCGTCGAGGACGCTCTCGTATGCCGCCATCGCCGCCCCCAGCGCATCGGCGGGGGTGGGGAGCTCGCCGGACCGCTCCACCGCCTTGGAGCGCAGGTCGTCCCGGACCGAGCCGTGCAGGACCACGTCGCGGATCGCGCGGGACAACGAGGTCGGATCGGCGGCGGGGACGAGGAGAGCGGCCTCGCCCACCACGGCGGCCGTGCCACCGACGTCTGTCGCGACGATGGCGGCACCGGCGTGCAACGCCTCCTGCAGACCGACCGGTTGGCCCTCCCACAGCGCGCTCGAGATCACGACGTCCGCCGCGCCCAGCAGGTCGGGGACGTCGCGCCGCCGGCCCAGCAGGCGGATCGGGAGGGACTCCGCGTCGATGCGCGCCTGGAGCGCCGCGCGCTGCGGCCCCTCCCCCGCGACGACGGTCACGAGGTCGGTGCCCCGGATCTCCGCGTGCGCATCGAGCAGGGTGTCCAACCCCTTCTGCGGCGCCAGTCGTGCGATCACCACGCCCAGGGCGGTGGACCCGTCGAGACCGAGGTCGGCGCGCACGGCATACCGGTCCCGTCCAGCGCTCCGCGACGGTGGCGCCGCGACGACGGCGAGCCCGACCCGTCGCGCGCCGAGCGAGGTCATCCGCGCGACGAGGTCGGCGGACACCCCGAGGACCAGGGCCGCACGCAACGCCACGACCCGCTCGAGCGCGGCGTAGACGGCACCGGTGAGCGCCCCGGCCGGAGCAGCGTTGTGCAAGGTGGCGAGCACCGGCGTGTGGGAGCGACCGGCCGCCAGCACTGCGAGGGCGGCCGCACGAAGGCCGTGTGCGTGCACCACATCGGCCCCGGCGACGAGCCGCCTCAGGTCACGCACCGCGATGGCGTCGCGGGCCGGATGCGGTCGGTCACTCAGCTCGACGGGGGCATACGACGCCGCGACCGCGGAGAAGCCGAAGTGCTCCTCGACCGCCAGCGGACACGCCACGACGACCTGGTGACCAGCGGCGGCCAGCGAACCGACGAGTCCGTGCACGTGCTGACCGACCCCGCCCGCGCTGGTGCCGAGCACGACGAGCACTCTCATCCGTCATCCCCTCCCCGTCGGCGGGACCTCCCGCGCCGGAGGACCTGGGACATCATCTCGCGGTCTCCGAGGGAGAGGACCACCACCCCGACGACCAGTGCCAGGACCCCCGCACCGGACCCGACCAGCACGGCCTCCAGCAGGCTGTCGAGCGAGCGACCTCGCGACACCGCGTCCCCGGCGGCCACCGCCAGCGCGATCGCCACGACCAGCGCGCCGGTCGTGCGCCCGGCACCCGCGATGACCCCCGCGCCCCAGGCGCGACGCACGAGCACCACGAGGACGACGGCCGACACCGTCATCCCCAGCGAGGAGGACAACCCGAGCCAGCGCAGCGTCGGCGCAGGGCCCTGCCCACCGCGGAGCACGACCAGCGGCAGCAGGGCCGCGATGCTCCAGCCCAGACCGGCCGCCAGGGCGGCGTGCAGGGGCGCGCCTCGCACGTAGAGCGCGCGCGTGAGCAGGGCGGTGAGCCCGAACCCGACCAGACCGGGCGCGTATGCCGTGAGGGTGCCGGGGAGTGCGGCCAGCGCGGCCGTGCTCGTCGTGCCGCCCCCTCGACGGGCATCCAGGAGGGAGAAGAACGCTCCGACCGCGGGAGCCGCGGCGATCAGGACGCCCACGGACAGCCCGGTGAGGACGAGGACGGCACGCAGCGACCGGGCCAGGGTGTTCGTGACGTCCTGGCCGGCACCGGTGCGCTCGGCGAGGGCCGGGAACGCGCTGGTGGCGATAGGCACCGCGAGCACGGCATACGGCAGGAGGTAGACGGCCTGGGCGTACTGGTAGACCGGGAACGTTCCCTTGTCGCCCGACTCCTTGGCCAGCCACAGCGTCACCGCCACCGCAGCGGACTGCGCGAGCAGCGCAATGATCCCCGCGCCCGCGAGGGCGCCGATGCGGTGGGCGTCCTCGGCTCGCATCCGCAGCGCGGGCCGCCAGCGCCACCCGGTGCGCATCGCGGGAACCACGAGCGGCACCGAGAGGGCGACGACGCCCAGCGTGGTGCCCCAGCCGAGCACCGCGACCGCCTCGTCGCTGACGAGGGAGGGCTCGACCTGGCCGTCGACGATAGAGCCGTACCAGAGGTAGGACGCCAGGACCACGAGCGAGGAGGTCAACGGCGCGAGCGCGGCCGCGAGGAAGCGGCGGTGTGCCTGGAGCAGCCCGGTGAGGATGATGCCCACGCCGTAGAGCGGCACCTGCACGGCGAAGATGCGCAGCAGGGTCTGGGCGACCTCGGCCGAGCGCGGGTCGGTGGTGTTGACCGCGATGGAGGAGATCGGCCCGGCGAAGATCCACAGCACGGCGGCGAGCGGCACCAGCACGATCAGCGCATAGGTCAGCAGCACCGAGGCGACGTGCTCGGCCCTCCCACGCTCCCCCGCGCCCAGCCAGTGGGCGATGAGGGGGACCGCGATGGCGGCGAGGATGCCGCCGGCCGCGATCTCGAAGAGGACGTTCGGCAGCGCGTTGACGCTCTGGTAGATGCCGCCGACCCCACCGGAGCGCACCGCATCGGCGAAGACGAGGATCCGCGCGAAACCCGTGGCCCGGGCGAACAGGGTCGTGATCGCGATGAGCCCCGCCGCACCGGCGATGCCCGAGGCGAACCGCCGACCCGTCATCGGGGCGGCCGGCCCCAGGCGTCGAGCTCCCGCAGGACGGGCGTTGACTCGATGACCTCCGTGAAGCTCACCCGCTCCGAGACCAGGGTCAGGGCGGTGAGCGCGAGCAGGGCCAGGACGCGGGCACGACGGCCGGTGCTCTCCAGGAGTGCGGTGCCGATGAGCGCCCCGGCGGCGTTGGCGCCGGTGTCGCCGAGCATCGACCTCCCTGCGAGGTCCGCGGGCAGCACCCCGACGGCGGCCCCGATCGCCGCGCCCGCCGACACCTGCCCCCGGGAATCGGACGCCACGAGGATCGCGCCACCGGCGAGCAGGGTCGCCTTCAGCGCACGCCCCGGGCGCAGGTCCAGGAGGTTGGCGAGGTTGGCCGTGGCGGCGACGAGCGCGCCACCCACGAGGGTGTCGATGGCATCGAGGTCCTCCCGGTCGCGGTCCGTGAGGACGGCCGCGAGCAGCCCCGTCGCTCCGATGCCGACCACCTTCACCAAGCCGGTCGTCACACGCCCCCTGGCCGCCGCTCCCAGGTGGCCCTTCAACCCCTTGCTCGAGCCGTCACCGGCGAGGTCGTCCAGGGCGCCGAAGGCTCCCGAGCCGAGCACCGCCACGGCGCCTGCGAGGTCGCCTGTCGCCGCCCCGATGGCCGCGCCGACGACGTAGGCCGGACCCTCCAGGAGGGTGACCGGCGCACCGGCGTGGTTGGTGCGCTGCCAGCGCGCACCGGTGACCCACCGGTTCAGCGCACCGTGGGCGAGCCCTGACCCCAGGAGGGCCAGGGCTGCGGATCGACCCGCTGGTCTGCGCCGGGTCACGACGCCGGGGGCGGCGCGAAGGGAGCATCGGCGCCCGCCGCCAGCCCGAAGTGCCCAACCCCTCCCTCGTTCTGCTGGACGAGTCCGTTCACGATGCTGGCCTGGCCCATCGGGCTGCCCGAGTCGTCGACGGTGGAGGCCACGTCGACCGCGGTGGCGTCGTTGCGCACCGAGCCGACGAGCGTCCCGTCACCGGTTGCGCCCACCGCGAGGTCACCTGAGACGACGACGCCAGAGGAGTGGGCGTCCAGCGCGACGACGACGTCGACCCAGCGCTTGCCGACCTCCTGGCCCCCGTCGGTGCCGTTGGTCACCCTGCCCCCCGTGACGACGACGAGGTCTGCTCGCTCGAAGCCCTGGGTGTCGATGTCGACCAGGCCGGCATCCGAGAGAGCCTTCATCCCGGATGCCGCACTCGTGCCCCCGAGCTGGTCGGCGACCCCGCCCGCAGGTCGGGTGAGCAACGCGGCGAGCAGGACGTCGCGCGGGGAGACGGCGCCGGTGCTCGTGACATCCACCCCGGTGCTCATCGCGACCGCGGTCACCGCTTCGTCACGAGCAGCGGCCTTGGACTTGTCGGTGCTCACCCAGTCCTCACTCACGGAGGTCCTGGAGACCACCGCCGCACCGCTGCTGCGCAGAGTCGCCTCGGTGGTCTGGGTGATCTTGGCGTCGGCCCCGGGGAGGATCACCAGCGCGACCGTGCGCTCGCTCAGGGCGTCGGTGAGCACCAGAGGGTTGGTCTCGGCGATGTAGCCGTCCCGTGCGTCGGTGGCCTTCCTCGCGTCGTCGACCTGTTGGTTGAGCGCCGTCTTGTCTGCGCGGAGACCGGAGACCTCCTTGGCGAGCGTGGTGCCCAGCTCGCCCTGCAGCGGCCCTGCCCCCAGCACGATGCCGACCGCGAGCGCGAGGAAGATCGAGACGATGGAGACGATGTGGTAGCGGAAGTCGATCAACCGAACACTCCTTGGATGGCGGACCAGAAGTCATCGAACCGGGCGCCGACCAGTTGGAGGAGGGTGCGCCCCCCATCGGTGGACCACAGGGCGGCGGCCAAGGCGAAAAGGCCCACCGCGATCAGCGCCACGATGCTGGCGGCGGAGATCCGGGAGCGGTAGAGCCGGTTGACCCCCTTGGCGTCCACGAGCTTGCCCCCCACCCTCAGCCGGGTGAGGAACGTGCTGGCCATTCCCGCGCGTCCCTTGTCGAGGAACTCCACGAGCGTGACATGGGTGCCCACCGCGACGATCAGGCTGGCCCCCTTGTCGTCGGCCAGGAGCATGGCGACGTCTTCGCTGGTGCCCGTCGCGGGGAACACCACCGGCTCGACACCGAGGTCACGAACGCGCTGCAGGCCGGGCGCCTGGCCGTTGCGGTAGGCGTGGACGACGATCTCGGCACCGCAGCGCAGTGCCCCGTCAGAGACCGAGTCCATGTCGCCGACGATGAGGTCGGGCTTGTGCCGCGCCTCGATCAACGCGTCCGCGCCCCCGTCGACCCCGATGAGGATCGGTTTGTACTCGCGGATGTAGGGCCGCAGCGTGTCGAGGTCCTCCTTGTAGTGGTAGCCCCGCACCACGATCAGCGCGTGACGCCCCTCGAGGTCGGTGGTGATGTCCGGCACGCCGACGCCGTCGAAGAGCAGGTCACGCTCCTTGCGGAGGTAGTCCATGGTGTTCTGGGCGAAGGCCTCGAGCTGGTCGGACATCCCCTCTCGAGCCGTCGTCATGGCCTCCTGCACCGACGCTGCGTCGAGCAAGGTCCCGTGGGCGAGCGGGCCGTCGTCGCCGATCAGCTCGGCACCCTCCAGCCGCACCATCGTGCCGTCCTTGAGCGTCATCACCTCGTGGCCCACCCGGTCCAGCAGGGGGATGCCGGCGGCCACCAGGATCTCCGGACCCAGGTTGGGGTAGCGACCCGAGATCGATGCCGCGGCGTTGACGACGGCCGCGGGCCGACAGGCCACGAGGGCCTCGGCGCTCACCTTGTCGATGTCCTCGTGGTTGATCACGGCGATGTCGCCCTGCTTGAGGCGTTTGGTGAGGTCCTTGGTGCGTGGGTCGACGCGAACAGGCCCGCCGGACCCGTGGTGGGGGCGGCGGTTTCGGCGAGCCGGGAGACGGATGGACATCATCCCCATCGTGCCATGTCCGGCCCTATCCCCGTGCGCGCGACAGGAGGTCTCGGGCATGCTCCAGAGCGGCCTCGGTGCCCGAACCACCCAGCATCCTGGCCAGCTCGGCCACCCGCTCCTCCCCGACGACCTCGTGCACCCCGCTGCGGGTCACGTGGCCGTCGTCGGAGCGCTCGACGACCAGGTGCCGGTCGGCGTGGGCAGCCACCTGGGCGAGATGGGTGACGACCACGACCTGGGCATGGTGTGCCAGAGCCGCCAGGCGCGAGCCGATGTCCAGGGCTGCCCGGCCACCGACCCCCGCATCCACCTCGTCGAACACGAACGTCGGCACCGCCGCCACCTGGTCAGCGGTCGCCACCTCGATCGCCAGCATCACCCGGGACAGCTCACCCCCGGATGCCGCCTTGGTGACGCTGCGGGCCGGGGTTCCCGGCCCGGAGGCCAGTCGCAGCTCGACGTCGTCGCGGCCGGCATCGGTGAAGCGGGCAGCCTCCTCGACCACGACCGTGACAGTGGCAGAGCCCATCGCGAGGTGGTCCAGCTCCGAGGTGATCCTCACTCCGAGCACCGCGGCGGCGGCTGCGCGCGCTGCGGTCAGCTGCTTCGCGGCGACCTCGCGCTCTCCGGTGAGCCGGGCGACGTCCTCCTCCAGCGCCTCGATCCGGTCTCCGGTCCCTTCGAGACCGGTGATCCGTGCTGCCGCCTGCTGACCCCAGGCGAGCACCTCGTCGACGCTCGCGCCGTAGAGCCGGGTGAGGTCGCCCAACGCAGCACGCCGTTGCTGCACGTGATCGAGTCGGGCCGGGTCCGCGTCGATGTCGGCGAGGTAGGAGCCGAGGTCTGCGGCGAGGTCTGCGGCGAGATATCGCACCTCGTCGATCCGGGTGGCGATCTGCGCGAGGGCCGGGTCGTTGACGCTGGCAGCACCGACCCGGCCGCCCACATCCGCGAGCGCGTCGACGATGCCCTCGGACGGCATCCCCGATGCATCATCGGCACCGGCCAGCGTGTCGTGCGCGACGCTCGCCGCGCTCCGGAGCTCTTCCGCGTGCCCGAGCCGCTCGGACTCCACGCGCAGGGCGTGGTCCTCACCCGGCCGGGGGTCCAGTGCCTCGATTCGCTCCAGCCCGGTGCGGAGCGCATCCGCCTCCCTCGCTCGGTCCGCTGCGGCGCTGCGCAGGCTGCTCAGCGCGCCCTCGGCGTCGGCCAGGGCCGAGTGCACCGCGCGGTATGCCGTGAGTGCCTGACCGACCGCCGCGCCACCGAAGTCGTCGAGCACCTGCCGGTGCTGGTCGCTGCGCCGCAGCCGCCACTGATCGGCCTGCCCGTGGACGGCGACGAGGTGCTCCGCGAGCTCGCCCAACAACCCCACGGGTGCGCTGCGCCCGCCGACGTGGGCACGGGACCGGCCGTCGGCGGAAACCGACCGGGCCAGGACCAGGCCGTCACGGACGTCGGCACCGGCCTCAGCAGCGCGCTCGAGCGCGACGTGAGACGGCGGCAGGGTCACCACGCCCTCCACGACGAGGCGCTCCGCCCCGGAGCGGACCAGCGCGGAGTCGCCGCGGCCGCCGAGGAGCAGGCCCAGCCCGGTGACGACCATGGTCTTGCCGGCTCCGGTCTCGCCGGTGAGCACGGTCAACCCGCGGTGCAACGGCAGCACGGCCTCGTCGATCACACCGAGGTCCCTGATCCGGATCTCCTCGATCACGGCGTGGTGGTCCCCTCGGCCAGCTTGCGTCGCGCCGCTCCACGCCACCCGTGCACCGGAAGGTCGAACTTGTCGACGAGCCGGTCGGTGAAGGGAGCGGTCGAGAGCCGGGCCAGGCGCACGGGGTCCGCCGAGCGCTCGACCTGGATCCGAGCCCCCGGCGGAAGCCCCACGGCCCGACGTCCGTCGCACCACACCACCCCGCCCGCGTCCGTGCGCGGTACGACCTCGACCGCGAGGCGGGACTGCGGCCCGACGACGATCGGGCGAGCGAAGAGGGCGTGGGCGCTGATCGGCACGAGCAGCAGCGCCTCGACGTCGGGCCACACCACGGGGCCACCGGCCGAGAACGCGTATGCCGTGGAGCCCGTGGGAGTCGCCATGACGACGCCGTCGCAGCCCCAGGTGGACAGTGGCCTCCCGTCGATCTCGACCGTGAGCTCCAGCATCCGCTCGCGAGAAGCCTTCTCAACGGTGACCTCGTTCAACGCCCAGGATCGGAAGACGACGCGCCCGTTTTCGTGGGCTGTGACATCGAGAGTCATCCGCTCCTCGACCGTGTAGGCGCGATCGAGGATGTGCTCCACGGTGGCGTCGAGGTCCTCGCGCTCCGCCTCGGCCAGGAATCCGACGTGCCCGAGGTTCACGCCGAGGAGGGGGGCCTGCGATCCGCGCGAGAGCTCGGCGGCCCGCAGGATCGTGCCGTCGCCGCCGAGCACGCAGACGAGCTCGCACCCGGCCGCGCCTGAGGTCGGGTCAGCGACCTGCACGCCCACGACGCGCTCCAACGGGGTGCCGGCCAGGTCCTCGGGCACGGCGCAGACACCGACCCCAGCAGCAATCAACCGGGTGGCGACGCTGGCCGCGAGGCTGAGAGCGTCTCGTCGCAGGGCGTGGGTGACGAGCAGCACGCGGCGTTCGGGGGTGGTGCTCATCGTCCTCCTCCGGTGGCGACCTGTGTCGTGATCTCCCGCACGATCTCGCGCAGGGCGTTCCGGTCCATTGTCGCGGACGCCTCCCGTCGTGCCCACAGGAGGTACTCCGCGTTGCCGGTCGACCCGCGCAGTGGGCTCGCCGTCAACCCGAGCACACCGAGGCCGTGCGCACGGGCTGCGTCGATGACCGCGGTGAGCGCCGCGGCGCGGTCGGCGGGCCCCTTGACCAGACCCGTGCGGCTCAGGCGGCCTCGGCCGACCTCGAACTGCGGCTTCACCAGGAGCACGAGGTCGCCGGTCGGCGCAAGCAGGCCGACGAGGTCAGCCATCACCGTCGTGAGCGAGATGAAGGACAGGTCGACGACCACGAGGTCTGCCGGCCCCCCGACCTCTGGCGCACTCAGGCCCCGGACCGTGGTGCCGCTGAGCTCGAGGACCCGAGGGTCTTCGGAGATCTCCGCGACGAGCTGGTCATGCCCGACATCGACAGCCACCACCGATGCTGCCCCAGCAGCGAGAAGGGCTTGGCTGAACCCTCCGGTGGAGGCGCCGACATCGACACACCGACGGCCAGCGACGCAGAGTCCGTCGGGAGCCCACCGCCGCAGGGCGTGGTCGAGCTTGCGGCCCCCGCGGCCGACCCACCGAGGCCCTTCGTGCTCGACCGTGAGAACGACCGCGTCGCTGACCGGCTGCGCCGACTTGGTGGCGACGCGACCGTCGACGATGACCTGGCCTGCTGCCACGAGGTCGCGCGCATCACCCCTGGACCTGGCGAGACCCCGTCTCACGAGCTCCGTGTCGAGCCTGGCGATCTCAGCCGCCGAGATCGGTGAGGCGTGACTTCAGGGTCTGGTGCACCGCCTCGCCCGATGCGATGAAGCCGTCGAGGTCGTGCTCCGCGACGGCGTCGAGGTCTGCCAGCGCGGCGTCGATGACGAGGTCACCGCTCTCGGGGCGGGCATCCGCGATGCTCGTGTCGGATTCGCTCACCCCGTGCTCCCGTTGGAGCTGCCGGCCGCGGCCTTCTTCGCCGGCGTCCTCTTCGCCGAAGCCTTCGTGGCGGGAGTCTTCTTGGCCGACACCTTCGTCGCCGGAGCCTTCTTTGCCACAGTCGTGCTTTCCACAGCCTTCGCGGCAGGCGCCTTCTTCGCGACAGGAGCCTTCTTCGCCACAGCCTTCGTGGCAGGAGCCTTCTTCGCCACAGTCTTCTTTGCCACAGTCTTGCTTTCCACAGCCTTCGCGGCAGGCGCCTTCTTCGCCACGGCCTTCTTCGCCGGGGACGGACTCGCAGCCGGGGCGGTCCGCACCGCGACACGGGCCGGCTCCGGAAGCGCGTCCGCACTCGAGGACGCCGCACCAGCAGCCCGGCCACCGGCACCGCGTGCCATCTCGTCCATCTGCGCAGCAAGACCCGTGACGGTCGCCCTCAGCGCCTGGACCTCCCCCATGACGCGGGTCACATCGACCATGCCCAGCGCTGACTCGACCTCGGAGCGCACCAGGGCGAGGAGGTGCTGCCGGTTGGTCTCAGCGGCCTTCAAGAGGTCGTCGGCCAGGCGGCTCGCCTGCTTCGCGACCTTCTTCGAGGAGCCCTCGATGCCCGCCAGGTGCACGAGCTCCTTGGCTGCCTCGGTTGCACGGCTGCGGGTCATCTCACCGAGCCCGGATGCCAGCTCGACGTAGCCCTGGATGGATCGCTGTGCCATCGGTCCTCCTCGTTCCCACGGCCCGGACAGCCGCTCGTGAGACCACGCTACCGCTGGCGGAGGCCCGCGAGCACGTCTTCCGCCTCGGCCAGTGCTCGAGCCACCTGGGCATCACCGGAATCGGAGTCGCGCGCTGCCCAGCACGCGGAGACGGCATCCCAGAGCGCGCGCAAGGATTCGCCGGAACCGCGGGGGGCCTGCGGGTCCTCGTGCAGGGCGCGCAGGTCGGGTGCGACGAACGTCGGCCGACGACGGAGCGGAGCAGTGGCGCAGGCCCTGAGGTCGTCCACGCCAGTGAGCACGAGCAACGAGTCCATCCCGGCGGCCACCGCACCCTCGATGTCGGTGTCCAGGCGGTCACCCACGGCGAGCACGTCGGCGGGCTCTCGCCCCAGACGCTGCGCGCACAAGAGGTAGAGCGGCGCCTCGGGTTTGCCCGCCACCAGGTCCGGGGGCCTCCCACACGCTCGCTGTACCGCCGCGACCAGGGACCCGTTGCCGGGGGCGACTCCTCGGTCGGTGGGGAGCGTCGCGTCGGTGTTCGTCGCGACCCAGATGGCGCCTCCCTGGATCGCATACGCCGCCTCGCCCAGATCCGAGGCCGTCACCGCGGCACCGTAACCCTGAAGCACCCCGTCGAGGTGCCCGGCGCGGTCCCCGGGTGTGACGGGTCGCATCCCCGCCTCCTCGAGCGCGATCCCCACTCCGGGGCCCCCGACGGCAAGCACCACGCTGCCGGGCGCCAGCGCGTCACGCAGGAGCCCCGCTCCCGCCTGGGCGCTGGTGGCCACGTCGGCATCGGCACACGAGAGGCCGAGCGCCCCGAGGTGCTCGGCGACCGACGCAGGGGGTCGTGACGCATTGTTGGTCGCGTACTGGATGGGAACATCCAGCCCGGTCAGCGACTCCACCGCGTGTGGGACCGCCGACGCCCCCAGGTAGACCACGCCGTCGAGGTCGCACACCAGGGCCCGGTAGCCACTCATCAGAGCCATGGTGCGCGACGTCATGTGGTTGCCCGTCCGATCTCGCGCTCGTTCACTTCGGCGGCCTCGTCCACGACGTCGTCGTCATCATCGCCGAGATCGGTCAGCGAGACGCCGTCGAGCTCGTCCAACCGCTCCACGGCATCGGTCTCGTGCTCGACGTCACCGTCGGCTGCCTTCTCGAACCATTCCCGCGCCTCCTGGACCCTCCCGAGGGCGAGCAGGGTGTCGGCATAGGCGTAGTGCAGACGATGCATACCGCTCCCAGGGCCCTTGCGCAGGGCCGGGACCTGAAGGGCGAGCAGCGCTGCGTCGTCCTGGCCCAGGTCGCGGCGAATACCGGAGACGACGATCGCCAGCTCGACGCGCTCCTCGACACTCACGGTCCGGGCCTCGGGACTGGCTGCGAGCTCCAAAGCCCGGTCGTGCCGGCCCAGACCACGCTCGCAGTCGACCATCAGCGCCAGCAGGTGGGATGACCCACTGAGCCGGCGCACGGTGCGGAACTCGGTCAGGGCGCGGGCAAAGTCACCGGAGCGATAGGCGACCATCCCCAGGGCCTCGCGTGCGGCCGGCACACGGCCGGCACGGCGGACCGCCGTCTCGGCATGCGCCAGCGCGTCCTCGATCTCGTCCGCCTCCAGGAGAGCCGCAACCATGACGAGGTGCTGCGCCACGCCGTCTGCGTTCTCCTTCGACAGCGTGCGGAGCTGAACGTGGACGGACCTGTCCAGCTCCTTACCCGTCACCCCCTCCGGAATCCGCGGCTCGGGCAGCCGGGGGCCCTTGGGCGCCAGCCGACTCCCACCACGGGACCCGTCATCCGGGCCCTGGGACGACGCCCGCGCTCCGCGTGCCGACCCTCTCTCAGGCCGGCCAGCGCTCCCGGAGTCACGAGGGGCCCCCGACCGTGGGCCCGCGGCGCGCGGACCACCGCCCGATCGCGTGCCCCCTGAGACTGGCGGACGCCCACCATTCCCTCCGCGTCCCCCCGCGCCCCCTCTCTCGCCCCGGCTACCACCACCGCGGTCACCGCTTCGTTGCTCGGGCACGCTCTTCACTCCTGACGTGGGTGGATGGTGATGATCCGACTCCAGTGTACGAACGGGAGGCGCGACTGTGTGCGTACAAGCCCCGGACACGAAGAAAGGGCCCGCCTTGCGGCGAGCCCTTTCTTGAAAGTATGTCCGGCTGCGTCCTACTCTCCCACACCGTCACCAGTGCAGTACCATCGGCGCTGAAGGGCTTAGCTTCCGGGTTCGGAATGGGACCGGGCGTTTCCCCCTCGCTATGACAGCCGTAACTCTATAG
>JBDTDY010000164.1:0-3686 GCA_039922835.1 Ornithinibacter sp. | reverse complement strand
CCGTAAGGACATCGAGCGCGACAAGATCCTGTCCGCAGCCCAGGCCAAGGAATACGGCCTGATCGACGAGGTGCTGGCCTCCCGCAAGGCCGCCAACGAGGACTGATCCTGCGCGCAGACACAACGCACAGTATGCCGCCCGCTCGCCAGAGCTGGCGGCATACCTGTGTCTCTTGCTGGAGGATCAGAGCTCGTTGGCGGCCTTGCGGGAGGCGAGGACCTCGTCGATCAGGCCGTACTCCTTGGCCTGGGCGGCCGAGAGGATCTTGTCGCGCTCGATGTCCTTGCGGACGAGCTCGACGTCACGACCCGAGTGCGATGCGATGGTGTCCTCGAGCCAGCCACGCATGCGCAGCACCTCGTTGGCCTGGATCTCGAGGTCAGAGGCCATGCCGCCCGTGCCCTCGATCGCCGGCTGGTGGATGAGCACGCGCGCGTTGGGCAGGGCATAACGCTTGCCCGGAGCACCGGCGCCGAGCAGCACGGCAGCAGCCGAAGCCGCCTGACCGATGACGAACGTCTGCACGTCGGGGCGGATGTATTGCATGGTGTCGTAGATCGCGGTCATCGCCGTGAACGAGCCACCGGGGCTGTTGATGTACATGAGGATGTCGCGGTCCGGGTCCTGGGACTCGAGCACGATGAGCTGCGCGATGACGTCATCGGCAGACGCGTCGTCGACCTGCACACCGAGGAAGATGATGCGATCCTCGAAGAGCTTGGTGTAGGGGTCGGTCCGCTTCATGCCGTAGGAGGTGCGCTCCTCGAACTGCGGAAGGATGTAGCGGCTCGAAGGGGACAGGGGAGCAGGAACGTGGAGCCCGCTCTGGGGATAGTTCGCGTTCATATCGGTGAGTTCTCCTGGTCGCCGGGTCAGTCGGTGACTGGGTTGTCGGTGTTGGCAGACTGTGCCGCTCGCGAGAAGACGTGGTCGACGAAACCGTAGGCCTTTGCCTCCTCGGCCGTGAACCAGCGGTCACGGTCGGAGTCCTCCTCGATCTGCTCGATGCTCTGACCGGTGTGCTCGGCGATGAGCTCGGCCATCTGCTTCTTGATGTGCAGCAGCTGCTCGGCCTGGATCTTGATGTCTGACGCGGTGCCACCAATGCCACCCGAGGGCTGGTGCATCATGACGCGGGCGTGGGGGGTCACGTGGCGCTTGCCGGGGGTGCCGGCCGACAGGAGGAACTGACCCATCGAGGCAGCCATGCCCATCGCGACGGTGGCGACATCGTTGGGGACCCACTGCATGGTGTCGAAGATCGCCATGCCGGCGGTCACCGAGCCACCCGGGCTGTTGATGTAGAGCAGGATGTCGCGGTCGGGGTCCTGGGACTCCAACACGATGAGCTGGGCGATGACGTCGTCGGCCGACGCGTCGTCGACCTGCACCCCGAGGAAGATGATGCGGTCCTCGAAGAGCTTGGTGTAGGGGTCCATCCGCTTCATGCCGTAGGAGGTGCGCTCCTCGAACTGGGGCATGATGTAGCGGCTGCTGGGGCCGGGGACAGCGAGTCGGCCGGTGATCTCTGGGTACATGTCTCTCTCTTCGCGTCGTGGGGCCGAGGTCAGTTCGAGGTCACGGGGTTGTCAGCGTGACGCCCGGCCATGTCGGCCTTGACGATGACGTTGTCGACGAAGCCGTAGTCCTTGGCCTCGGCCGCCGTGAACCAGCGGTCCCGGTCGGAGTCCTCTTCGATCTGCTCGATGCTCTGACCCGTGTGCTCGGCGATCAGCTCGGCCATCTGCTTCTTGATGTGCAGCAGCTGCTCGGCCTGGATCTTGATGTCCGAGGCGGTGCCGCCGATGCCACCGGAGGGCTGGTGCATCATCACGCGGGCGTGCGGGGTGGCGTAGCGCTTGCCGGGGGTGCCCGCGGAGAGCAGGAACTGGCCCATCGACGCGGCCATGCCCATGGCGACCGTGGCGACGTCGTTGGGCACCCACTGCATCGTGTCGAAGATCGCCATCCCGGCGGTCACCGAGCCACCCGGGGAGTTGATGTAGAGCCAGATGTCCTTCTCGGAGTCCTCCGCGGCCAGGAGGAGCATCTGGGCACAGATCGCGTTGGCGTTGTCATCACGCACGTCGGACCCGAGGAAGATGATCCGCTCCTTGAGGAGCCGGTTGTAGATGTGGTCGTCCAGACCGGCCTGGGGGCCAGGGCCGGCGGCGACGATCTCGGTGCTTGTCACGCTGGTGTCGCTCCTCGTCGATGGGCGGGATCTGCTTGTCAGTGACCCTAACGCGCAGCCCCGACGCCGATACTCCCGGTATGCCGCGTGTTCGCCCTGAGCGCAACGCCCCACCCGGCATCCCCGGGTGACGTCCCGATGCTCAGGTCAGGCGATCGGGCTCTGCGCGTGCGGTGCACCCTCGGGGGCCCCGGCCTGCGACTCCTCGTCCACTCCCTCGGGAGGGCGAACGGACTGGACCACACCGAGGGCGAGGATGGCCAGCGCGCCGACCACGAGCAACGAGTGCAGCACGCCGACCCGGTCGCCGAGCAGACCCAGCACCGGCGGGCCCGCGAGGAAGGCGGCATACCCGATGGTCGCGACCACGGACATCCGCGCCGCGGCGCGCTCGGGGTCGTCGGCACTGGCACTCATCCCGACCGGGAAGCCCAGGGCTGCCCCGACGCCCCAGACCGCAGCGCCGAGGAAGGCCAGCCACGCGCCTCCGAAGATCACCAGGGCGGCACCGACGACGGCGAGCAGGAAGCTGGCGCGCAGCACCGGCACCCGCCCGTGCCGGTCCAGCAGGGAAGTCCCGACGATCCGCGCGATCGTCATGAAGCTGAGGAAGGTGGCGAAACCCAGCACGCCCGCCCACGCCGGGAGCTCGTGGCCCTCGACGAACGCGACGGCGAGCCAGTCGTTGGCGGAGCCCTCGGTGAACGCGGCCGCGAACACCACCACGCCGATGAGCAGGGTGCGCGGCTCCAGCCACGCGGAGCGGTGCCGTCGGCGGGCGGACGCAGCCGCCTCCTGGTGCTCGACCGATCGCGGGAGGAACTGGGGCAGCGCCCACGCTGCCAGCGCCGCCGCGACGAGGATCGTGCCGATGAAGTGCACGGTCAGGGGCACCCCGGCGAAGGACATGAGCGACCCGACCAGGGCCGAGACCACCGTCCCCCCGCTGAAGGCTGCATGGAAGTGGGGCATGACCGAGACCCCGAGCTCGCGCTCGACGGAGGCGCCCTCGAGGTTCATCGCGACGTCCCAGACGCCGACGCCGAGCCCGATGAGGAACAGCCCCCCGGCGACGGCGAGCCGGGAGCCCCCGGCATCGACGACGACGCCGACGACGACCAGACCGGTCATCGCCACCACCATCCCGAGCGCGACCGCGCGGGCCGCGCCGATCCGGTCCGTGATGCGCCCGGCGAGGGGCAGGCCGGTGATCGACCCGACGCTCGCGGCGAACAGGGTCATCCCGAGCTCCCCGGCCGACAGCCCGAGGGACGCCTTGGCGTCGGCGATCCGGGAGGCCCACGACGCGAACACCAGGCCCGCGAGGGCGAACGCCACGAAGACGGAGAGTCGGGCGCTGCGCAGGCGTTCGAGCGGGAGGCCCGATCCGGTGGTCGGAGCAGCGTCGGGACGGGTCACGGGGGTCATTCTTCCTCGGTGTCGGGGCGCTCGGGACAGGTCGGGCGGGTCGGTCCGCGGCGTCGAATCGAT
>JBDTDY010000163.1:0-4609 GCA_039922835.1 Ornithinibacter sp. | reverse complement strand
GGCACCAGCGCCTTCGGGGTGGCCACATCAGGGTGGTCACCGGGTATCCGGAGGTCGACACACCGAGCGAGTGAACGGTCCCGCCAGAACACTCGATCCGTGAATTACCTGCTCGCGGCATCCAGAGGTGAGTCACCACTGCGGAGTGGACATGGGCGCTGTACGCACGTTCTGACTGCACGCTGGATTCTGGCCCTGCGCCGCCCGGCCTTGATGGTACGCGCTCGGTCGTCTAACCAGCCGCAAACAATTGGCGACGGGCCGGGAGGGCAAAAGTGTCACGACTCTGACTCCAGCGCGGCCGGATCACGACCTCACACCGACACTTCCCACAAGCCACTACCCAACGACACGATGCGTGTGTAGGCAGCAGGATCCCGGCTACCGATGTCCACGCAGGCTTTGAGCGACACACCTCTTTCATTCTGGTCGGGTCCGTGGTCACTCGCCGTGGTTCTGGGGTCTTGGGGGGCGTGACGATGACGCTGCACAAGTTGTCGGCGGGTTCGGGGTATGAGTACCTCACCCGCCAGGTCGCGGCGATGGACTCGACCGAGAAGGGTGGGGTCGCGCTGGCGGACTACTACTCGGCGAAGGGGGAGTCCCCTGGTCGCTGGGTCGGCTCGGGGCTGGTTGGGGTCGACGGGTTGGAGGTGGGCGACGTCGTGACCGCGGAGCAGATGCGCTACCTGTTCGGCAGCGGGCTTGACCCACTGACCGGTGCGACGCTGGGGGCGGCGTACCGGGTCTATGGCCGCGAGGGTGTCGCCGGGTTCAATGCGGAGGTCGACCGTCGCCTCGCGGAACGCCACGGAGCCAAGGGCTTGGTCGAGCCGGCGACGTGGCTGGCCCAGAGCGCCGCCGTGCGCAGCGCGGTGGCGCGAGAGTTCTTCATCAAGGAGCGGGGGAGGGCGCCACGTGATGCTCGGGAGTTGGCGGGTGCGGTGGCCCGGTACTCGCGCCCGCGCCAGAGCGCGGTGGCTGGTTTCGACCTCACGTTCAGCCCGGTGAAGTCGGTGTCGGCGTTGTGGGCGGTCGCCCCTGGCGAGGTCGCGCGAGCGATCGAGGCGGCGCACGACGCAGCCGTTGGGGATGCGCTGGCGTTCATTGAGCGTGAGGTGCTGTTCACTCGCGAGGGCAAGGACGGGGCCCGTCAGGTGGAGACCCGCGGGCTGGTCGCGGCGGCTTTCACCCACCGCGACTCCCGGGCCGGGGATCCGGACCTGCACACCCACGTCGCTGTGGCGAACAAGGTTCAGACCGTGGAGGGAAGGTGGCTGGCGATCTACGGGCGGGTGCTGCACCAGCATGTTGTTGCTGCGTCGGAGACGTACAACACGGCGATCGAGCGCCACCTCGGCAGGTCGCTGGGGCTGCGTTTCGAGGACCGGACTGGTGGTGTGGGGGAGCGCAGGCCGGTGCGGGAGGTGGTGGGTGTCGATCCGAGGTTGTGCGAGCAGTGGTCGAGTCGGCGGCGGGACATCGTGGTCCGGCAGGGTGAGCTGTCTGGGGACTTCCAGCGCACCCATGGGCGCCCGCCGATGCCGGTGGAGGAGATCGCGCTGGCGCAGCAGGCGAACCTCGAGACCCGCGGGGCCAAGCACGAGCCGAGGTCGCTGGGGGAGCAGCGCGCCACGTGGCGGTCCGAGGCGATTGACGTGCTCGGGTCGCAGTGCGCGATCGACGAGTTGGTGGTCGGCGCGCTCCACCCCGCGGCCGGCCCGATTGAGCGTGTCTCGACAGCGTGGATCCAGGACACCGCTGAGCGGGTGGTGGCCGAGGTTGAGGCGCGCCGCGCGACCTGGCAGGTCTGGCACCTGCGGGCCGAGGCACAACGCCAGGTCCGCGGCGTGGACCTCGAACCGGACCAGGTTGCTGAGGTTGTGGGGTGGGTCATCGACGCGGCGAGGGAGGAACTGTCGCTGAACCTCACCCCGGATCTGGACGCCGTTGCCGAGCCGGCATCGCTGCGCCGCAAGGACGGCACCAGCGTCTACCGGCACACGGGGCGCGACCACTACACCAGCCGGCGGGTGCTCGACGCCGAGCGGCGGATCACCGCGGCCGCGGGCCGAGACGACGGTGCGGCGATCGCCCAAGAGGACGCGCAACTGGGAGTGCTCGACGCTTCCCTGCGCGGGGTGCAGCTCAACCGCGGACAGGGGAACCTCGTCGTGGCACTGGCCACGAGCGGGTGCCGGGTGCAGCTCGCTCTGGCCCCGGCGGGGTCCGGGAAGACCACGGCGGCGAAGGTGCTGGCCGGCCTCTGGCGTGAGCACGTCGGAGTGGTGGTCGGACTCGGACCCTCTGCAGCGGCCGCGCGTGTCCTCTGGGAAGCGGCCGGCATCCCCTCCGAGACCCTGGCCAAGCTCGTCCACGACCTCGACCACGATCGCCGGTCGTGGCTCACCGACGCGATCGGACCCGGCACGCTCGTCGTCCTGGACGAGGCCGGAATGGCCGACACGCTCACCCTGGACCGGGTGATCACCCACGCCGTGCAGCGGGGTGCGTCGGTGCGGCTCATCGGGGATGACCAGCAGCTCGCCGCCGTTGGCGCCGGCGGTGTGCTCCGCGACATCGCCACCACCCACGGCGCGGTACGCCTGGAGGAGGTGGTCCGCTTCGCCGACCCCGCCGAAGCCCAGGCCACCCTGATGCTGCGAGCCGGGGACCCGTCCGCGCTCGGGTTCTACCTCGACCGAGACCGGGTCCACGTCGGGGACCTCGCCACCAGCGTCGACGCCGTGTTCCAGGCCTGGGCGGGGGAGCGCGCCAAGGGACGGGACTGCCTGATGCTCGCGCCAACCCGCGACCTCGTCGCCGCCCTGAACGCCCGGGCGCGCGCCGCCCGCCTGAACGGGCGCGCACCGGTCTGCGAGGTGCTGCTGTCCGACGGTGCTCGCGCCTGCGCCGGAGACGTCGTCATCACCCGCCGCAACGACCGCCGCTTGGGTGTCAGCGGCAGCGACTGGGTGAAGAACGGCGACCGTTGGACCGTCACCGGCATCCGCGAGGGCGCACTCACGGTGCGCCACCTGGGTTCGCGGTTGCGGACGACGTTGCCTGCTCAGTACGTCGCCGCCCATGTCGAGCTCGGGTATGCCGCGACCGTCCACACCGTTCAAGGAGTCACCGCCGACACGGTGCACGGCATCGTCACCGGGCAGGAGTCTCGCCAGCTGCTCTACACGATGCTCACCCGCGGACGGCACGAGAACCACGTCCACGTGCCGCTGGCCGGCGACGGGGAATCGCACCTGCTCCCACTGACCGAGACCACAGCCCCTGCAACAGCGACCGAGGTCCTCGAAGGCGTGCTGGCCCGTGACGGTGCGGCAGTGTCAGCGACCACGACGCGCGCCCGGGCGGAGCGCCCCGCGGCTCAGCTGCACGACGCCGTCACCAGGTACGAGGACGCCCTGCTCGCAGCGGCTGAAGAGCACCTCGGTGGTAGCTGGAGCGACCACCTCGCGACCCACGCCGACTTGTTGGTCGCCGGCCTGACGGGGGCGCCGGCGTGGACCACGCTGAGGGCCCACCTCGCCCTGACCGAGGCAGGGGGCCGCAACGCCGTCGATGAGTTGACCCGCGCAGTGACCGGCCGGGGCCTCGAGGACGCGCAGGACCCCGCCGCGGTGCTGCTCTCCCGCCTGGGCACTGGGATGCCGCCCGGCCCCCTTCCCTGGCTGCCCGCCATCCCCACTGCCCTGGCCACAGACCCGGGCTGGGGTCGCTACCTCACCGCCCGACAAGAACGAGTCAACGCGCTGTCCACGCGCGTGCGTGACGAGGCGAGGACCGACCCGCCGTGCGCCGCACCGATCGCCGCTCACCTCACCCCCGACCTCCTCGCCGACCTCAGCCTCTGGCGCGCCGCCCGCGGCGTCCACGACGGTGACCGCCGCCCGCTCGGGGCGCCACCGGCGGGCGGTGGCGCGCCAGCTGCGCACTGGCGCGGCCTCGCCCAGCGCGTCAACCACAGCTACCCCGACGCGATCCGACACTGGGAACGCCTCATCCTCGAACACGTCGGCCACCGCGACGACTTCACCACGCAGATGGCCGAACGCCTCGACCGCCTCCAACGCGCCGGGGCTGACGTGCCGACCCTGCTGGCACAGGCGGCATCCGCAGGCCCTCTGCCCGAAGACCACGCGACCTCAACACTGTGGTTCCGGGTCCTGGACCCCCAGGGCACCGCTGCCGAGGCCGCGGCCATCGCGGCGCCCACCCCTGCGAGGAACAGGCGCCCCGAGGACCTCCACCCCCCGCCCCGGCCCACGACCCCAACCATCGGCCGCTGACTGGCCAGTGTCGTCACTGGACGGAGCGGGCAAACTCCTGCAGGTCAGCCAAGGCGGTAGCCGCGCGTCGACGGACGGTGCGAGCGGAAGCGTCCTGCTGATCCGCCACCATCTGCGCCACCGACGGAGTCGTCAGCCCACCCCTGCCGCGCTTGGCTGGTACGCCCATCCGGGCGGCCTCCCAGGCCACGTCGAGCAGAAGCTGCCGTTGGACGCGGGACAGTGCGCCTCTCTCGCACGCCACGTCGAGAAAGTCGGCCAGCTCCCGCTCCGGATCGACCTCGACCCCGCTGGCGGCCGCG
>JBDTDY010000162.1:0-7629 GCA_039922835.1 Ornithinibacter sp. | reverse complement strand
ACCAGTGGAAGGAGACCAGCACGTTAGGTATCTGCGCACCGATACCGTTGCGGCTGGGGGGTCTTCGATGGCTGATCGCGCCCGGAAACCGTGCGCGGTCAACGACCGTGCAGACCGGGCGGATCAGTCCAGATAGTCCCGCAGCGCCTGGCTGCGGCTGGGGTGGCGCAGCTTGCTCATCGTCTTGGACTCGATCTGGCGGATCCGCTCTCGGGTCACGCCGTAGACCTTGCCGATCTCGTCGAGCGTCTTGGGCTGGCCGTCGGCGAGGCCGAAACGCATGGACACAACTCCGGCCTCGCGCTCGGAGAGCGTGTCCAGGACCGAGTGCAGCTGCTCCTGCAGCAGGGTGAAGCTCACGGCATCCGCCGGCACGACCGCCTCGGAGTCCTCGATGAGGTCACCGAACTCGCTGTCGCCGTCCTCGCCGAGGGGGGTGTGCAACGAGATGGGCTCGCGGCCGTACTTCTGGACCTCGACGACCTTCTCAGGGGTCATGTCGAGCTCCTTGGCGAGCTCCTCGGGGGTGGGCTCGCGCCCGAGGTCCTGGAGCATCTGGCGCTGGACACGAGCCAGCTTGTTGATGACCTCGACCATGTGCACGGGAATGCGGATGGTGCGGGCCTGGTCGGCCATCGCACGGGTGATCGCCTGGCGGATCCACCACGTCGCATAGGTGGAGAACTTGTAGCCCTTGGTGTAGTCGAACTTCTCGACAGCGCGGATCAGGCCGAGGTTGCCCTCCTGGATCAGGTCGAGGAAGAGCATGCCGCGACCGGTGTATCGCTTGGCGAGGCTCACCACGAGCCGCAGGTTGGCCTCGAGGAGGTGGTTCTTGGCCTTCTTGCCGTCCTGGGCGATCCACCAGAGCTCGCGCTTGAGCTTCATGTCGATCTTGTCGCCCGAGTTGAGCTTCTCCTCCGAGAACAGCCCGGCCTCGATGCGCTTGGCGAGCTCGACCTCCTGCTCGGCGTTGAGGAGGGCGACCTTGCCGATCTGCTTGAGGTAGTCCTTGACGGGGTCGGCCGTCGCGCCCGCGGTGACGACCTGCTGGGCCGGGGCGTCGTCCTCGTCGTCGTCACGGATGACGAACCCCGCGGACTCCCCGCTCTGCGAGGCGGTCTTCGCGCGAGCGCCTTCGCCGGTGGACTCGGGAACCGTGTCGCCGTCGTCGTCCTCGGCGTCCTCCGCGCTCTCCTCCACCTCGACCGCTGGCGCGGCGGCAGCTTTCTTGGCGGCCGTCCTGCGCGGGGCGGACTTCTTCACCGGGGCCGCGGCGCCCTCGGACGCGGCCGCTGCCGCCTCCCGAGTGGTGGTGGCCTTCGCGGCAGCAGTCTTGGTCGCCGCGGTCTTGGTCGCAGCAGTCTTGGTCGCGGCAGTCTTCGCGGCGGCGGTCTTTGTCGGGGCCGCAGTCTTGGTCGCAGCAGTCTTGGTGATAGCCGTCTTGGTCGCGGCAGGCGTGGACGCCTCGGCCTTGGGCGATGCCTTCTTCGCGGTGGTGGAGCGGGCTGCCGCCTTCTTCACCGTGCGCGTGTCAGCAGCGGCGACACCGGTCGCGGTGGTGTCCATCGAGACGGAGATGTCCTGCTCCTGCAGGGCACGCAACACCACGCGGCCGCGGGTCGCCTTGACGTCTGCCGCCCGCAGGGCATCAGCGACCTCCTGGCCCGTCACCGAGCCGGTCGTCCGACCCTTGCGCACGAGGGACTGGAGAGCGGCGTGGGAGAACTCCTGAGGGAGTGCGCTGGGGGTGGACGCATTCGGGGACACAGGCGACACCGACTACCTTTCGTCGCGGATGGCCGGACCGGGCGCGGGAACTCGCGAACCGGCGACGGCGATTGGGGGTCCTGTGCGACACCGTGTCGAAGGCCCGGAACTGACGAGCGGCTCGGCCCTGACCCTGGTGCGCACTACCATTATAAGTCGCGAGGCACCGGACTCCACATCCGCGGGGGTGCAGCGGCGAGGCGGTCGCCCGCGCGCTGCCTTCCACGACGGGGGTCGCGCCCTCGCCCGGCTCAGCCCTTGACGGCCAGGACGGCGCAGGGTGCGTCGAGGAGGATCCGCTGGGCGTTGGAGCCCAGGATCAGCTTGCCCACCGGCGTGCGCCGTCGCAGACCGATGACGATGAGGTCCGCATCGGTCTCGTTGGCCACGGCGATGAGGTCCTCAGCCGGCTCGTTGCCCCGCACGAGCTGGCGCACCTCGAGGTCGAGACCCTCGTTGTCCATCTCGTCGCTGAACCGCTGCAGCTCGGCCTCTGCCGCCTTGGTGGTCTCGTCGTCGAAGTCGCGTCCGCCACGGTTGGAGTTGATGACGACCAGGCTCGTTCGCCGGGTCCTCGCTTCCTCGACAGCGCGGGAGAGCGCAGCCCTGCCCTCCTTGGTGGGGACGAATCCAACGACGATGGTCACGATGTCTCCTGGGAGCTGACGGCGGTTTCGGTTGGACGGTACCGCAGAGACGCGCTCACGTGGTACGCAGCGCCGTCGCGATCACCGCACCCACCTGGCCCGTCTCGACCAGGAACCCGTCGTGGCCGTGCCGCGACTCGATGACGGAGAGCGTCGAGCCCGGCTTTGCGCCCGCCAGCTCCTCGGAGAGCCGCAACGGATAGAGCCGGTCGGTCGTCACACCGGCGACGTGCAGCTCGCCTCCGAAGGAGCGCAGCGCTTGCACGAGATCCCCTCTCCCGCGGGCGATGTCGTGACTGTTCATCGCCTCCGTGAGCACGACGTAACTGTTCGGGTCGAACCGGCGGGCGAGCTTGTTGGCGTGGTGGTCGAGGTAGCTCTCGACGTCGAAGCGGCCTCCTCCACCGAGCGGGTCCTCCCCGGGGCGAGCCCGGCGGCCGAACCGCTCGTCGAGCTCCGCCTCGTGGCGGTACGTGGTGTGGGCGATGCGCCGGGCGATCCCCAAGCCGGTGACGGGACCCTCCCCCTCGTCGTAATAGTCACCGCCTCGGTATGCCGGGTCGCTGCGGATCGCGAGCAGCTGCGGCTGGCACCAGGCCACCTGGTCTGCGCTCGCATAAGGCGTCGACGCCAGCACGAGCACCCGCTCCACCCGGTCCGGCAGCGAGGCGGCCCACTCCAGGGCGCGCATGCCCCCCATCGAGCCACCGAGGACGGCGTGCCACCGCGCGATGCCGAGCGCGTCCGCGACGGCCGCCTCCACCGCAACCTGGTCGCGGATCGTCACGAACGGAAACGACCCGCCATAAGGGGCCCCAGACGCAGCGGTCGACGACGGGCCGGTCGTGCCCTGGCACCCACCGAGCACGTTGGTGGCGACCACGAAGAGCCGATCCGTGTCCAGGGGCGCCCCAGGACCGATCAGGCCCGGCCACCAGCCCGGTGAGGGGTGCCCGGGACCGGCGTCTCCCACCACGTGCGCGTCCCCCGTGAGCGCGTGCTCCACGAGGACCGCGTTCTCGCCCGAGGGCGCGAGGCTCCCCCAGGTCTCGTAGGCCACCCGCACCTGTGGAAGCACCCCACCGCGCTCCAGGGTGAGCCCGCCGATGTCGACGAACCGGCGCCGACCAGCAGGGTCGCCGGGTCGCCACACCGCAGCGGTGGACTTCGTCGGGGTGGCCGTCATGACCGGGACTCCTCGGCTCGCGCTTGCCGCTCCGGGTCGGGAACGGCCGTGTCATCACCCGGGGCACCCCACCGCGAGGAGGGTTGCCGCCCAGCAAACCGGGGTTTGGCGCTGGGACTCATGACCTGTGATCCATGCTAACCGCGAGGATCAGCGCGTCCACCGCCGTCCCGAAGTGCGGGCGTGCCGGGCCGGAGCGCCGCGCGGGTGCGGGTCAGCCCGTCCACCCCAGCGAAGGTGCGCGCCCACCCTCGCGTGAGGAGCCCACCCGCACTCCTTGGTCGATGAGTCGTTCAAGGAGGCAGGCCAGTCGGTAGTCGGGACGCAGCCGCACCGCCCGGTCGATCGCGGCTCGGGCCACCGCACCGTCCCCGTCGGCCCAGCACACCGCCGCGGCGAGGGTGCAGGTGGCGGCGGCCTCGACCGGCGCGCTGTCGGGAACGGCACGGCACAGGGACAGCAGTCGCGCCCGGAGCTCGTCCCGCTCCGCGGCGCGACCCAGCCCCCCGGACCGACCGACCGGACCGCCGTGGGGCAGTTGGCGCAACGACCCGCGCAGCGGTTCTGCGTCGAACCCCGCCCCCATCTGGGCCCATCTGGGCATCGTGGCGCAGAGCCTGGCCACGACGTGGGTGTCGAGCGTGCTGACCGGCAGCACACCGGGGGCCAACCACGCGATCACCCCGTCGCGCCACGGGACGTCGGCCAGACCGGCGACAAGGTCTGCGAGCACGCGCGGCACGAGGCGCTCGCCCGGCTGCCCGGGAACGCTGAGCAACACCCCCCACGCGCTGGCGGACCTCCTCCGCCGGTCCGTGACCCGCCCCGGCCGGCTCGCGCGCCGGGCCAGCGCCTCGGCCACTCCCAGCACGAGCGCCGGTTGCGCCTCCACCAAGTCGTCCACCTGCCGCCGATCCGGCAACGGTGACCTCCCCTGCAGGACGAACTCGGCCACGGCCGGCACGTCCTGCGGCCCGGGGACCGGCTCCCCCTCCGGCGGGCAGCAGGGCCGGGCGCAGATCGGCGAGTAGCGGCGGCCGCCGCGCACCACCTGCACGTCGAGCACCTCCACCCCCTGCCGCTCCAGGTCATCCACGACCGCCAGGGCCAGCGGAATGCTGGCGTGCTCGACCTCCTCGAAACCCAGGACCAGGACCGAGTCGGCCCGCTCTCGCACCACGGGCCCCACCAGGGATGCCGAGACCATCGCCACGTGCTCGTCCGGTGGCAGGTCGCAGCGGAGCACCAACGCGATCTGTTTCTCGCGCAGCGACACCACGACCACGCTGTCGCGCGGGTGGTAGCCGAGCTGGTAGGGAAGGACGGCGAGCACGTCGCCCGGGCCACGGAGGGTGATGTCAGCTGTCATGGCCGCAACGCTGGTCGACCCGCGGCCATCCCGACAGGCCCTCGTCCCGCGCCTGTGGAAAACGCACGACGCCCCCCGTCGCTGTGGACGACGGAGGGCGAGGTGGTGCGGCGGCGCGAGCGCCCGGGGGTCAGCGGATGACGTCGCCGGGAACGGTCTGGTAGGAGGAGCCTGCTGTCGCAGGACGGGGACCGGCCTGGGCACCCCGGGCCTGCTCCCACGCGATGAAGTCCTCTGTCTCGGTCACGAGCCGCGCCGCGACCCAGCTCAGGACGAACGCGTCGTCGAGCAGGCCGAAGACCCCGAGGAACGCCTCGGGGACGAAGTCCACCGGCGAGACGACGTAGCCGATGGCCGCGACCGCCAGGACGAGCCGTCCCATCGAGGTGCCGGAGTACTCACCGCGCAGGGTGGCCCCGAAGAGCCTCGGCAGCGCGCTCGCGCGCTCACCGAGGGACGGTCCGCCGGGACGGACGGCGAGCCGGATGGCCCGGAACAGGGCGCCGAACGAGGCGAAGCGGCGGGCTGTGGCAGCCATGGGTCCTCCTGCTGGTTCGAGGTGCCCGGTCGGGCACCCGCACGTGTCTCAACGACTGACGCACCCCGGAGGATTCCCGCTCCCCCGGAACCCGGAACCTGGAACCCGGTCAGCGCGAGGTGGCCGGGAACTCGCGGCGTGCGTTGTCGGCGACCTTGCGCAGCATCCAGGCGTCGACACCGCCACCGATGACCCCGCCGAGCACCGGCACGGCGCGGCCGAAACGGGTGAAGGTGTTCTTGCCGACCGAGGCCAGCAGCCGGAAACCGACGCCCTTGCGCACCACCATCGCGGCCGGCCCGGGAAGCCGCTGGGCCGCGAGGTTGGTGATGCCGCCGGCCGGGACCGCTGCGCCGGCCTTCGCGAGGAGGTCGTCCGCGTCGGCCCCCACGAGGGTGAGGAGCACCGCAGACCGGATCTGCTGCTGGCCGATGTCGTAGCCGCGAAGTCGCGCGACCGCTGCGGTCATCCGGGTGGCGAGCACGTAGAAGGAGAGCACGTTGACCGGCAGTGCCACCGGCATCGTCACGAAGCCGCCGAGGCTCGTGGCGAAGCCCTCTGCCCCGCCCATGAGCACGTGCTTGCGCACCACCGAGGCGACGGCGGCCTCCCGGTCGCCCCCGCAGGAGCGCAGGGCGGAGTCGGCGACCTCGGCCGCGGAGTCGAACCATCCCTTGCCGTCGACCCCGATGTCCAGGACGTTCTCGACGATCCGCACGGCCTGGTTGCCCACCACCCCGGCATCCTCGGGTCCCTCGCCCGCGCGGTCGAGCGCGCTGCGGACGTCCTTGACGACGTCGATGGTCTTTTCGTTGTGTCCGGTTCGTGAAGTCACCGGGACATCGTGCCACGCACCACCCCCGCTCGGGCGCCCGCGCACCACGCTGACGGTGCCCGGCCCTAGTCTCGGGGCATGCTCCCCGGTGACGTCGCGGCATTCGTCGTCGGACCGGACGTGGGCGGCACCCAGCAGGCCGCTCTCCTCCGCGGGGAGGGATGCCGGGTGGGCCCGCTCGCCGACCTCGTCACCGAGGCCGCCGAGGTGGAGCGCGCGAGCCACCCGCGGTGGGTCTGGTGGTCCGCGGAGTCGGGCGCCACCGCCCTCGTCGAGGCCGGCATCCCGGTCAGCCGCGCCTGGGACGTCGCCGAGGCGCACCGGCTGCTGCACGGCGGGTGGGCGGCGGACCCGGGCGCCTGCTGGGCGTCCGCCCACGGCATCCCGCTCGACACGATGCCGTCGGCGCCGACCGACGACCTGTTCGAGTTCGCCGCCGCGGCCTCTGCCCCCGGCGCGGACGACCTCCTCGACGCCGGCGGTCACCTGCGTGGGGACACCGAACGGTGGTTGACGGATGCCGGCCACCTCCCTGCGTGGGCCGGCGCAGCCCTGGAGACGGCGCACCTCCAACACGACGCGTGCGAGCGCACCGGTGCCCGGCTGGTGGCGACGGCCTACTCGGAGTCGGCTGCCGCGCTCCTCTGCCTGGAGCTGCGGCGCGACGGCTTGCCGATCGACCGGGCCCGCGCCGAGGAGCTCCTCCTCGCCGCAACCGGCCCCCGCACGACCAGCGAGGCGGAGGAGCGCGCTGCCCGCCACGCCCGCGACCGCGACGTGCTGCGCCACGTCCCGGGCCGCGAGTCCACCGACCTGCGCAACCCGATCCAGGTGCGTGAGCTGCTCGCGGCCGTCGGGGTCGACGTGCCGAACACCCGCAAGTGGGTGCTCGAGCCGTTTCGCGGTGTGCACCCCGTGGTCGACGCCCTGCTCACCTGGCGGCGCGACGAGCGGATCGCCACGACCTACGGCTACCGCTGGCTCGACACCCATGTCGGCCCCGACGACCGGCTCCGGGGCAGGTGGACCGCCTGCGACGGCGCCGCGGGGCGGATGACGGCGGAGAACGGCCTCCACAACCTCCCGGTCTCGTTGCGCTCCGGGGTCGCAGCCCACCCGGGGCACGTCTTCGTGCGGGCCGACCTCGGGCAGATCGAGCCACGCGTGCTCGCCGTCGTGTCCGGCGACCCGGTGTTCGCCGCGGCGACCCGCGAGGACGATCTCTACGCGCCGGTGGCCCGCAGGCTCGGCGTGGAGCGGCCGGTGGCCAAGATCGCGGTCCTC
>JBDTDY010000161.1:0-3735 GCA_039922835.1 Ornithinibacter sp. | reverse complement strand
GACGGCGATCACGCTGAGGCTGTGCGCCACGACGTCATGGAGCTCACGGGCGATTCGGGTGCGTTCCTCCGCGACGGCGATCCGGGCGAGGTCGTCCTGGTGCTGCTCCGCGCGGATCGCCTGGTTGTGCCACGATCGCGTGCCCCGACCGAAGAGCCAGACGCCACCCAGGACCAGGACGTCGAAGGCGTAGTCCGAGCCGTGGGCGAACCACTGGGCGGCGAGCTGGGTCCCGAGGAGCGACCCGAGACCGACGAGGGCTCGGCCCTCGTCGGACTCGGCTGCGACGGTGTAGGCACTGACCAGGAACACCACCAGGGACCACAGCGAGGTGGAGGCGCCCCCGGCAAGGAGCATCTGCGCCACCGTCAACACGGAGACGACTCCCACGACCATGAGTGGGTGCCTCGTCCGCACCGCCATGGCCAGGGTGCTGGCGGCGGCGATCGGGATGGTGATCGACAACGGCTTTTCGTCGACCTGGCCGGTGACCAGTCCTCCGACCGCCAAGACGCACAGGGCTGCTGCGAGGACGACGTCGATGATCGGCAGTGGGCCGAGCCTTCTTGGCACCATGAATCGAGCCATGTTTCGATGGTAGGACCGCGCTGGGTGATCGCGGGTCCTCATCGAGGAGGAGGTGCCTCCACCCCGTGGTGGAGCACGATCACCGCGCAGGGTGACGCGGTCAAGAGGGCGATCGGCGCACGATTTCCCTCATGGACACATCAACTCGTACACGCATCGCAGCCGCCAGCCTCGTTCTGGGACCGCTGTTGTTCACGGTCGGCGACGTGCTTCGCCGACTGGTCGAGCCCTCTGGTTCGAATCTGTCCGGTACGGACATCGTCACCGCGATCGGTCAGCACGGCCCCACCTGGCTCGCCGCTGGGCTGCTCGCTCTCGCGGCGGCCTTCTTCTTCGTGGTCGGGGTGACTGGCCTGATCGCAACGGCCAGCGGACGCGGTGCCCGGCTGACCACGGTGGGTGCCGTGATGGTCGGCGTGGGGGCCATTGCCTCCGTCGGGCACGCCATGGGGTACTACTTCTTCTACGCGGCACTCAGCACGGCTCACACCCCTGGGCCGGAGATCGACGCTCTCGACGGTGCAGGCAGCTATCCGATGATCGTCGTCGTGATCCTGCTGTTCATCGTGGGTCTGGTTCTCGGGCCGATCGTCCTGTTCCTCGGGCTGCGACGTGCTCGTCGCGTGCCGATCTGGGCCGTGGTCGCCGCAGTGGCGTTCGCGGTCCTGGGCAACACCAGTGGTGTCGGAGCCGGCATCCTGGGCATCGTCGCCGCCATGGCCGCATTCGTTCCCGCGGCGCGCTCGCTGACCAGGGCGCCGACGGAGGCTCCCGCGGACTCGATCGCCGAGGCTCCCCTCCGTCAGGAGGTGTGAGGATTCGCGACTCCGCGAAGAAGGGCCGATGAGAGAGCCCCCGCCTGCGTCACCGCAGTCGGGGGCCCTCCCGCGGACCTCCGGCAGCCGGGTGCGTCCAGCACAGCGCCGGTCCGTCAGCGGGTCAACAGGTTCATGATCTCGGTGCGCTGTGGCACCCCGCCGCTGGCGACGACCTTCTCGATGGTGGCGTGGAGGGCGAGCTGTTCGAGCGCGGCTCGTGACTCGGAAATGAGCTGCACGAGCAGAACGGGGTGACGGCCCCGAGTAGTGCCGCCAGAGCCAGGGCCACAGGAAGGGGCTTGCTCTTCAGGTAGGTACGAACGGTCTCTGGGCGGATGGCGGTGCGAGGCAGGCCGATCAGGAAGATCATGCCGACGAGCAGCAGGAGGACCTTGACGCTGTCGTAGGCGAAGAAGCGGAGCGCGCCGGGAAGCCGGTCGGCCACATCGAGCCTCATCGCGTCGAACACCCACGTCCAGACACGCCCGTTGGTGAAGTAAGCGGCGAACCGCAGCACCGTGGCGAGGAATACCGTCGCAGCCACGGGCGAAGAAGGCCGCGCCGTGGGTGCTGCGTTCTGGTATGCGGTGACCACTGGTGCGACCTCTCGGAGACGCCGAGCGCGAAGGTGTGGCGTGCCGCTGGCGCCGATCTCAAGGCGAGATTCTCGGATCGACGACCGTCAGTGTGACGTTCCACCATGGCCGGCGGCGAAGGGTCTCGATGGACGCAGGAGTGATCGGGTTCGATGCTGTCGCTCGTCGACCATCCGCCCTAGGCTGAGGTGCACCGAGACCAGTGGCGCCCCACAGTGCGAAGTGGAGATTCTCATGGCTGAGAAGTGGCTTTCGACCCTCATCACTGCTGATCCGGAGGAGGGGTTCCAGCTCGCCGTGAAGATGTCCCGCATGGGCGTGAAGACGACGCAACCGGACATGGAGGTCCTGCATCGGTTGCGCCCGGTCTACGCGGAGGACGCAGACAGCCTCACTGCGGCCTCGCAGGTGATCGCGCTGAACTTCCAGACCGTCGCCGCAGCGAACAACTACTGGCGCTGACGAGAGGTCGTACCGCTCTCCAACTCGGGCGCCGAACCCCGTTTCGACGAGTCGTCTTGCGCCGCTTGGGCTAGCAAGACCCCGAAGGCACCAGAGTCGAGACCGCCGGCGACGGCAAGCAAGCCTCAGGTCGACGGCTACAACCGTCTGAGGCGCTTGCTCGGGACCGCGCACGCCGGCGGCTGCGCGGTCTTCGTCACGCCGGACGCGGTCGCGTTTCGTCACACTTGACGGGCCTGGCTCGTAACCGTTCACCGCGCACCTGCCCACCCGACCTCTCAGACCCCGATGCGGCGGACCGCCTCGCACACCGAGATGTTGCTCCCACTGATAGACGTCGGGTGCCCCACATCGCCCACTGTGGGCGCCCCACTTCGCCCGATGGGGCGGATCAAGATTGTTGCGCTGCTACTGCCGATGGTCGTGCCCGTGAGGCCGACCGCAGCCTCGCCGCGGAATCCGTTGATGCTGAGGCTTCGGTGGCGGTGGCGTGAAGCAGCGCGGCACCCTCACGGCCACCCCCAATGGAGCGGGGCGGGCCGTGAGCGGTGTCCGCGTTCAGCGGGTGGGGTGTCTCACTTGAGGACGCCGCAGACGGCCGGGTCGGTGGCCTCGGCGGGCAGGCTCGAATCCAGCTCACTGGCGCCGCGGCCCTCGAAGTCGTACATCCCGTTCTCGTTGTAGTCGATGCCGTGGATGACCACGACGCCCTGGCCCGCGCGGACGGAGTCCGCGATCTGCTTGGCGTTGCCGACACCGGCGACACGGGTGAAGTTGATGTTGGTGCGGTAGTAGGAGAAGCTGCCGCCGTCGGAGACCGGGAACCGGTTCACCGCCAGGGCACTGGCCGGTGTGGTGCCACCAGTCGTGGTCAGGGACACGACGATCGGGCCGTACGCGGGGATGCCCTCGGCGGTGTTGAGGAAGCCGTCGTGGTTCGTGTCGTCCATAAAGAGGCTCGGGCACTCGTGGCGGGCTTGTTCGCCGAAGTGGCTGTGCTGGGCGTGGGGGGCGTCGGGGGTGAGCCCCTGCGCCTCCACTGAGATGCTCTCAATCTTCTGGTTCTTGATCACTGCGGTCGCGGAGCCAGAGGCGCCGGAGTTGTTGAGCTCGCTAAGGGTGGCGGACAGGGTGACGTGCTTGTTCTTGGCGGCGTGGGAGGACGGTTCGTGGGCCAGCGCCGAACCGCTACCCACGGCGGCGGTGCCCATGAGTGCCAGCGCAGTGCTGCTGATGACCAATGCTGTCGATCGCTTCATGTCGTGCCCCTC
>JBDTDY010000160.1:0-3202 GCA_039922835.1 Ornithinibacter sp. | reverse complement strand
CCTCACCGGCGGCCCTGCGCCGTGTCGTGGCCACCAGGGACCGGCTCGGCCCAGCCCAACGCGCCGCGCTCTCCCGGGTGCGCTTGCTCATGTCGGCCGGTGCCCCAGTGCCAGCCACCCTGCTGGACGCGCTGGCCGAGGTGCTGCCGGCGGCGAGCCTGCACACGCCCTACGGCATGACGGAGGTCCTTCCTGTCACCGACGTGTCCCTCGAGGAGATTCGGGCCGCCGGTCCGGGCGAAGGTGTGTGCGTGGGCCGTCCGCTGCCGGGGGTTGACGTCGCACTCGCACCGTTGACGGGCTCGGGCGGTGGCGACGAGCTCATCGCGTCTTCCGGCGTGACGGGCGAGATCTGCGTGCGAGCCGCACACGTGAAGGACCGCTACGACGCCCTCTGGATGACCGAACGCTCGGCCTCACGGCATCCGGGCTGGCACCGCACCGGCGACGTCGGGCACCTCGACGACGACGGTCGGCTGTGGGTCGAGGGCCGGCTCGCGCACGTGGTGCACACCGCCGACGGTGCCGTGACGCCCGTGGGTGTCGAGCAGCGCGTCGAGGCCGTCGACGGTGTGGGCGCGGCTGCGGCGGTCGGGGTCGGCCCGATCGGGGCGCAGGTCCTCGTCGTGGTGGCCGTACCGGACCCGGCGGCCCCACGGCATCCACGAATGCCCGGCTCGCTCGGTCTCCGGCCGGCCGGTCACGACCTGGCGCAGCAGGTCCGCCGCGTCGCGGGTGCGCCGGTCGCCGCCGTCCTCACCGCCGATCGACTCCCCCTGGACATCCGCCACGCCTCCAAGGTCGATCGGCTCGAGGTCGCTCGTCAGGCCTCCCGGCTGCTCGCCGGACGCGGCGGGTCGTGAGGCACCCGCGTTGAGGGTCCTGGTGACCGGGGCCTCGGGGCTCCTGGGTCGCAGCGCCGCCATGCTCCTCGCGCAGCGCGGTGACGAGGTCACCGTGCTGCAGCGTCGAGAATCCGGCCTGGGCTGTCGCGAGGTGCTGGGCGATGTGGCCGACCCTGACGTCGTCCGCCGAGCAGCCCGCGGGCAGGATGCCGTGCTGCACCTGGCGGCAAAGGTCGACGTGGTCGGGCCGCTCGCCGACTACGCCAGGGCCAACGTGGAGGGCACGCGCAGCGTCGTGGCTGCGTGCCGCACCGAGGGGGTGGGCCGGCTGGTGCAGGTGTCGTCACCATCGGTGGCCCACGCGGGGCGACCCCTGTGCGGCGCCGCGGCGGAGCCGGCCGACCCGGTGGCGGCCCGCGGCCACTATGCCCGGACCAAGGCCGAGTCCGAGCTCCTTGCCCTGGCCGCCGACTCGCCCGACCTCGCCGTGCTCGCCGTGCGACCCCACCTGGTGTGGGGCCCCGGCGACACCCAGCTCGTGGCGCGGCTCGTCGCGCGGGCCCGGGCCGGGCGCCTGCCGGTTCTCGGCGCCGGAGCCGCCCTGATCGACACGACCTACATCGACGACGCGGCGGAGGCCCTCGTCGCGGCGGTCGACGCGTGCGGCCCCGCCGCCCACGGGGAGCCCCTCGTCGTCAGCGGGGGCGAGCCACGCCCGGTCGTGGAGATCCTCGAGCGGGTCTGCCGGGCAGCAGGGGTCTCGCCGCCACGCCGCCACGTGCCCGAGGTGCTGGGCCTGCTGGCGGGCACGGCGATCGACTCGCTCTGGGCGGCAACCGGGCGCACCGACACTCCCCCGCTGACGCACTTCCTGGCGGAGCAGCTCACCACGGCGCACTGGTTCGACCAGCGTCGCACGCGCGCCCTGCTGCGGTGGTCGCCCCGGGTGGGGCTGGAGGTCGGCTTCGAGCGACTGGCCCGCTGGTATGACGAGGGTTGTCCTGCCGTGGTCTCCGGGCCCTGAATGATGGCTCGACATCACCCGACGAGGCGCCGCCTCGATCCTGACGCCCGCCCGCTCCTGCCGCGAGTGCGACGAAGGGAAGAGGTGCCCGGGCGATTTCAGTCAAGCCAAGGAGCGCCGTTCCAGTGGCCTACGACACGGTCGGGGACGAGGTCGGGGCCAGATGATGGTGCTTCGCCTCGGAGGGTCACGACTCTGGAGCTGCACCGTCTTGGCAACTCCGGCGTCCACCAGAACAGAACCGTGGTTTCACCTCCACGCGCAAGGTGACCAGGGAGGGCGACGCCATGACAGGGACGGTACGGAAACGTGGGCACGTGCTCCACGCAGTTGCGCACTCACATGCCGCAGTGACGTCAGTGCCAGGAGCGCAGGGCGTCGGCGACTGCGAGGTGGTCGAGCTCTCCCCGGGCCACGGCCATGACGAGCTCGAAGGCAGGATCGTCGGGCGCATCGAGGGTGATGCCGTTCAGGCCGTAGAAGACCACGGTGGCCAACCATCCCAGTCGTTTGTTGCCGTCTATGAGTGCGTGGCTCTGGACGAGGGACTCCAGGAGCACGGCCGCTTGTGCGTCGATGCCTGGGTAGGCCCGTGCGCCGTAGAGCACCACCTGTGGTCGGTGCGCGGCGGAGTCCAGTAGGCCGAGATCGCGCACCGGCCCGACGCCGAGATCGCTGGCGAAGGTGAGCAGGTCCTCAAGCGTGAGGTACTCCGTCATCGACCGAGGCGGTCCAGGACGTCGGCGTAACGACTGCGGGCCTGTGCCGACAGGTCTCGTACTCGCCCGTCATGGACGTGGCGGCCGGCCGCGTCACGGATGGCGCGCACGGTCGCCTCTTGCTTGGAGATGCCTTGGGAGTCGGCGAGGAGGACGAGCGCGCGCTCGTCCTCATCCGACAGACGGAGGGTCATGGCCATGGCGACGATGATACCAGATTGGTCTCATCGTCGCCCTGCGACCGTTGGTCAGACGCTGGCCTCCGGTGGCGACTACGCACCCGGCGCTTCGTCCGGGCGATGCCACGCTCGCGCTGCGGACGCATCCCAGCGCAGGAAGTCGGCTACCCCGGCCAGCACGGAGTCAGCGTCGTACTCGACGTCCGGGCGCTCCAGCCACCTCCACATCACGCTGAATGTCTCGCTCACGGTCCATCCTCGCCAGGGCCCTCGTCAACGTGCTCGCCTCCCAATCTTGTCGGACCAGTTCTCGAAGCTCAGTCTCGTGCCGCCGATCGTGCCGATGACGTGGTGGGCGACGTTGCCCCTGTTGATGTGCAGTTCACGGGCGAGATGGCTGGGTCAGCGGGCGTGCCCGCCGGGGTGTCAGTGGTC
>JBDTDY010000159.1:0-6746 GCA_039922835.1 Ornithinibacter sp. | reverse complement strand
CTTCCCGATCGCGGCCTCCTCCGCCGCGACGTGCGGTGTGAGGGAGGCTGCGGCAGAACGGATGTCACCGGCGAGCCGGGCTCGTGACATGGTGCGGCTCGCCACGGCATTTGCCAGCCGTTGCCGGAGCACGTCGACGCCATCGCCGGTGCGCGCGGAGGCCGCCAGCACGGTCGCACGCGGCATCCCGTCGCGGTCCATGAGGCGCACGAGGTCGGCGCGGCACTGCTCCACCTGGTCGTGGGTGAGCCGGTCGCTCTGGTTCAGCACGACCATGGTGACCGCCTCGTGCGTGGCCAACGCCGCGACGTAGTCGTCGTGGAGGCGAGCATCGGCATACTTCTGGGGGTCGGTGACCCAGACGAACAGGTCGACGAGCTCGAGCACCCGTTCGGCCTCGAGGCGATGGCTGTTCTCGCGTGAGTCGAAGTCCGGGAGGTCCAACAACACCAGCCCGTCGAGGGTGCCCACATGCGAGCCCCCCTTGTCTGGCTCACCCGTCCCGTCAGCACCCACCGGCTCGACGACGTGTCGCGTCCCCACGCCCAGCCAGGCCAACAGGTCGCCAGAGGGTTCCTCGCCCCAGACAGCTGCAGTCGCTGTCGATGTCGTGGGGCGGCGCACTCCCACCGCAGACACGTCTGCACCGACGAGCGCGTTGAAGAGGGAGGACTTGCCGCTCCCGGTGGCACCTGCGAGCGCCACGACGGTGCGGTTGCCGACCATCGCGGTGCGCTGGCCCACCTTCTCCACCACTGCGCTGACCCGCTCTCGTGGTGCTTCCGGCAGCTCCGCGCCACCGGCAGCGACCGCAGACGACAGCGACGTGGCTGCCGCGGCGAGTTGCTCGGCTGACACGACGGCACCACGCGCAGACCCCATCCGGAGCGGGCTCATCGCATCATCCCCGAGAGCCGGTCCCGCACCGCGGCCAGCCGGTCGGCCTGGTCCTCGGCGGAAGAGTGCGCGTCGACGACCGCCGTGAAGCGGGCCTGCTCCGCGGCATACAGGTCGTCCGCCATCGTGAGAAGCCGCTTGCGGGCCTTGGTCGCCATGTCCCTGACCGCCTGGTCACCGAAGATCGCCTCGAGGACACGCTGCGCGAGCACCGACGTTCCGCCGGCGATGCCGACCTCCGCACCGATGAGCGAGCCTCCGTGGGCGAACGCGACGAGCATGAGGAACAGTCCGATGGCGTTCACGCCGTATGCCGCGATGCGCGCGTTGGTCCGCCGGCTCTGACCCTCGCCGCGCACCAGGTCCAGGACCTCGCCCTGCCAGTCACGCACGAGGCGCTCGACCTCTCCCCCCAGACCCTCCGAGGATGCGGCGAGGTGAGCGTTCTCAGCCAGGACGGGCGGTCCGCCCGGGAGTCGGCGCCAGCTGCGGGCGACCTGTGAGGCGGCCGTCTGGGCGTTGGCCAGCAGGAGTGCCGCGACACCGCTCTGGAGTGCCTCACCGAGGGAGTCCGCCGGCGGTGGTGCTCCCTTGATGGCAGCAGTGACCTTGTCGCGCCACCGGGAGATGGTGGTCTCGACCTGCTTGAAGAACTCGCCGGTGCCGACGAACTCCTGCCACCTTGCGAGCACCTCCCCGCGCAGGAGGGTGCCGTCGGTCATGCCGTCGGCGACGCGGCGGTGGGCCTCCGAGTAGGCCTCCGAGGCAGCGTCCTTGAGCTGGCTCGCAGCCTCGTGCTGCTCGCGGCTGGCCTCCACCAGCTCAGTGGTGCGCCCCGACAGGGACCCCACCGCGCCGCGCAGGGTCTGCTCCACCACGATCGAGCGCGCCCTGACGTCGCCCGCGAGGGCCCCGAGCCAGGAGGCCAGTCGGGTGATGGCGTCCGCCGGCAGCAAGCCGTCAGCGTCGAGGGTGACCTCCGGGACGGTGAAGATCGGAGCGGTGGGCAGTCCCTGCTCGCGCAGCATCGTGGCCAGGTGGGGACGGATCTCGGCGACGGCGTCGTCGGGCACCCGGTCCAGGACGATCGCCACGGCCGTTCCGCGTTCCGCCGCCGTGCGGAGCAGGTCCCACGGGACGGCGTCGGCATACCGGGCAGCCGTCGTGACGAACAGCCAGAGGTCGGCTGCGCCGAGGAGCTGGGTCGCGAGGGTGCGGTTCGCCGTCACGACCGAGTCGATGTCGGGGGCGTCCAGCAGCGCCATGCCCGACGGCAGGGCGCTCGACTCCGCGAGTCGCACCGTGCCAGGCGCGTTCTCTCCCGTGTCTGCTCCGGTGACCCGAGCGAGACCGGGGAGGATGCGTCCGTCGGCGAACCAGTGCCGGTCATCGGGGTGGTGCACGAGCACCGGGGACGTGGTCGTCGGTCGCAATACTCCCGGACGGCTCACCGTGGCACCGACGATGGAGTTGACCAGGGTCGACTTCCCGGCTCCCGTCGACCCGCCGACGACAGCGAGCAGCGGCGCGTCGATGGAGCGCAGGCGCGGGAGGACGTAGTCGTCGAGTTGGTGCAGCAGCTGGGTGCGGGCGACCTCGGCCCCCGGTCTCCCCACGACGTCGAGCGGAAGTGTCGCCCGTTCCACCTCTGCGCGCAGGCTCTCGACAGCGGAGACCATCTCCCCGACGTCACCTTGGCCCACCACGGGGGAAGCCTATCGAGCCGGTGCCTGCAATCCGGCATTCCCACGCACGAGCGCGATGATGTCCAGCATGCGACTGTTCGTGGCCCTCACTCCGCCCGAGGATGTCGTCGAGCACCTCGACGCGTTCCTCGATCCGCGTCGCGACACCCCGGCGCCACTTCGCTGGTCACCACCGGAGCAGTGGCACGTGACCCTCGCCTTCATGCCCTCCGTCCCTGATCACGTCGTGGACGACCTCGTCGCGGGGCTCGAAGTGCTCGCCACCCACCATTCTCCCGACGAGATCTCCGTCGGCGGGGGCGGGTGCTTCCCCGACGTGACCCGGGCCCGGGTGGTGTGGGCCGGCATCCGCGGCGGTTCGTCCCTGGCCTCTCTGGCTCGAGGTGCGCGCTCGGCGGCCGCGAACATCGGAGCGGCACCAGAAGGTGGAGCCTTCGTGCCTCACCTCACCCTCGCTCGCCTGGGCAGGCCCACCGACGCGACCCGTTGGGTGCGGGTTCTTGATGCGTATGCCGGACCAGCCTGGTTGGTCGACGAGGTCGCCCTGGTGGAGTCACACCTGCCCCGCGAGAAGGCCCACCGCCCCCGCCACCAGGTCCTCGCCCGCCTGCCCCTGCTGGGGCAGGAGGCGTCTCCAGCCCTTCGCAGGTGATCATCGCGAGCGTGGAGGGAGAGGTCTGGCTGATGCGTGCTCGTGCCGTCGCCCTGACCGGGTGACGGCAGACGCGAGCCTGCCCCAAACCAGCCAGAATGGCCCGCAGGGGGCCAGCACAAGAGGCAAGGCACGCCTCGCGGCCAAGCCCCCCTCATCGATCCGCTCGAACAACCAGCGCGTCGAACACCCCAAAGATCAGCGGTTCCCTGGCTAGTGCCAGGTTGACAGCCACATGCGCGACAGCCATTCCGCATGGGTGAGTTTCTGTCCTGTCAGTACGGGCCAGAACCAGGCGAAGAGCACCATCGACGTCACCAGCAGAGCGACACCAAGGCTGCGGGCTAGTCGATATCGGACAGTCGTCCAGTGGCGTCCTTCAAACCGATGGAGCGCCACCACGATGCATAGCACGACCCACGGGACGAACACCACGGAGTAGAACGAGTAGATGGTTCGCTCACCAACGAACAGCCACGGTACGTAGCCGGCGAGGATCCCCGAAAGGCTCGCTCCAAGGGTCCAATCGGGCTGAAACCGAAGGCGAGAATGCCATTGGCGATCGGCGATCCAGAGAACCAACAACCCCACCACTGCGATGACGCCGGCGTACCAAATCGACAGGGTGCCGAGCGAGGTCACCATCTCCATGCACGGCCCGCCCCCACCGGCGGGGCAGCCCGGCGTCCCTTCCGTTGTCTGGCGAAGAAAGAAAAGTGTCGGCCGCTCCTGGAAAAACCAACCAATCGGTTTGGTTGCATAGGGATGGGTCGTGCTCAGACTCGTCGCGACTCTCCACATTTCCTCGTGATAGTGGATCAGTGAACGGAGGGGATTGGGCACGAGCGACTCGATCCCGACCGCTGGATGCTCATCTGCCCAATAACGGCCCCACCCGAGAGACGACGCGAACCAACCGCTCCAACTCAGCAGGTAGACCATCAAGGTAGACCCAACGATCGACACGAATGCCGGCACCGCGTCGCGACTCAGCGTTCCCGCGAACCACCTGCTGATGCCTGCGCGCCTTCGAGCATTCATGTCCCACAGCACGGTCATGATCCCGAAGGTTGCGATGAAGGGCAGAGCGGACCATTTCGTGGCCACGGCCATGCCGAGAAGCACGCCGGCCCCCACGCGCCACCAGCGCCCTCCGACATAGGGACCGAGGGCTGACGCCTCCGTCCCCACCTCGTGCGCCAGCGCAGACGCCAGCTTCGCTCGTCCGGCGAAACGATCAGCCACCAAGCAGGCGAACCCACCGACGACGAAGAGCGTCAGGAAGATGTCAAGGATCCCCGTTCGTGACTCGACGACGTGCGTTCCCTCAAACGCCAGGAGGCCCGCAGCGAGCGTTCCGTAGTACGCAGAGCCGGTTAATCGAAGCGCGAGGCGTCCGACGATCAAGATGGACAGCATCCCGGCGACAACCGCCGCGGCCCTCCAGCTGTAGGAGTTCTGCGCCCCGAAGGCGAGCTGGCCCATCGCAATGAGCCACTTGCCCAGAGGTGGGTGGACGACCAAGTCGCCGGCAGTGGTGAAGACGTTGAGGGTCCCCGCCTCGAACATCACATTGGGCGTCGTTCCCTTGAGAGCGGGATCGACGTACAGCTCGACCCCGTACTGAGTCATCGAATACGCCTGCTTGACGTAGTAGGACTCGTCGAAAACCAAGGAGTCGGGGGTGCCGACGTTCCACACCCGCACAAGACCGCCGATGAGCATCGCAACGATCGGCCCCCACCAGCCCAACCGACCTGGGGCCGGGCTGCGACCGATGAGTCGCTTGCTCACTCTGGCCAAGACCCCGAGATCCGGCTGTACGACAGCTTTGGTTTCAGCCATTAAGCGTTGTCGTCGCCCACGGGCACCGCCGTCACGATGACGTTGCTTTCATAGTGACGACCCTCGGGGGTATCGATGATGTCGCCACCACAGGTCACGACGACCAACTCGGGGCCACCCTGGCGACTGAAGAGTGAGCGGGGCAGGGCCTGCTTCAACAGCACCTGCAGGCCGACGACTCGATATTCGTGGGGGCGTCCGGTCGCATCCGTCACCCAGATGGTGGCGCCCTCTTTGATGTCCACGAGGTGAAAAAGTGCGCCGCGACCCAAGGAAGAGCTGTTTACGTGGCCGGCCACCAGAACGGTGCCCTGCGGATCACCGGGGTAGCTCCCGTCCCTGAACAGGGTCAGGCGTTCCGGCTCCGGGAGCAGGAGTTGATCATCCTCGACACCCAGGACATCGAGGGGCGCCGTCGTTCCAAGGGACGGGATGCTCAGCGTGCTGGGGCCGAGCTGCGGCATGACGACCGCTCGAGTGGAAGTCCGAGGCGCGGCCGTCGCCGGCGCTGAAACCCTCGCCCCGGCGCCAACGACCGGACCATAAGTGCGCGTGGGAATAGGGGCCGGCTCCTGCGATAAGTAGATGAACATGCCTGATGCCCCGAGCAGCGCACCGGACATGGCAAGGAACAGCACGAGCAGGAGACTCGGCAGAGTCCCCAGCGGACGTCGCGAGGCACGCTCGGTCAATGCCTTCTTCGTTCTTGCGGATGTGTATCGGGCTGCGGCTTCCCGCGTGCTCCACGGCGTCCGGCGTGGGCGGTGGAACGACGGAGGAGGAGCCACCAGTAGGTCGCCCCAGCCGCCAAGACGAGCGCCAGACCGACCACGATCCAACCAAGAAAGCCGCCCGAACTTGCCGCGGGAGTGGCAGCCGGCTTGGCGCTTGGCGTGACGGTCCCCACTGTGACCAGATCCCCGTTCGCGTTCTTGCGCACCATGATCGTCGGGGTCACGGTAACGGTGACGGTTACCATGGGGACCATCGCACTTGCGGTGGGTGCCGCGCTCGCGATGGAAACGCCGAGCATCAGGACGACGCCCACCACTGCCATGAGTGCAGACCACATGTGCAGGTGCGTCTTGGTCACGGAGATCCCTTCCTGCGGCGTTGTCACCGAATTCGTCGTCGCAAGCCTAGCGTTCCGTCCGAGAGGGAGTGGCGGATGACCTCCGCCACTCCCCCTCCGACGTGAACGCGGTTATGACTGCTGGCGCCTACGGAGGAAGACGATCAGCCCAGCCAGCAGACTCAAGAGACCCGCGAGGCCAGCCAGGAGCGCGCCGCTCACGTTGCCCGCGGCGCCCCCGCCGGAGTTGATCGTGAACGGACCATGAGCACTCTCTCCTCCGCCGGGACCAGTACCACTCTCTCCTGCGCTGACTGGGACCGTCTTGGTTTCAGTGACGGTTGTCGCACCGCCCGAGTTGGATTCAGTCTCCGTCACGGTGGTCGCCGGGAGAGTGACGACCGCAGACGTTTCTGTCACCGTGGCCGTCTGCGTATCCGTGGTGGCCGGCAAGGTAACCGTCTCCGTGCCCGCCGCCGTCGTGACGGTGTCTGTCTCGGTCACCGTCTGCGTCACAGCTGGAGCAGTCACCGTCGTCGTGTCAGTCACCGTCGACGTGGACGCCGGCAACGTC
>JBDTDY010000158.1:0-2573 GCA_039922835.1 Ornithinibacter sp. | reverse complement strand
CGAAGTCGGCAGCCGCCGCCTCGGACCCGTGTGGATACCGGACGTTCAACTCCACGATGACGGAGAGCGGTTGTTCGGGGTCGGTCGCTGGATCGACACCGGCGGCCGTTAACGCCCCGGTCACCAGGTCGCCGACAGACCGCGAACGCCGTCGCGGCGCATCTGGATCGAGGCGGTCCGGAGATATCACGTGCCCCCTCCCGCGGGCGACGTCCGAAACATCATCACGGCGTCATACTTCATCGCCGGACCTCCCCAACGCAAGACCTGCACCCAACCGCATCAGCCCGCCCCTCGAAGGATCCAACCGATGCGACGAGGTCCGCAGGCAAGGGTCTCACCCATGAGCAGAGTCACCCGTTCGGCGCAGATCGAGGATCACCGGGAGGGCGGAGATTGTGGCACCGCTGTCGGGGAAATGCTCGCGGCGGAGCGCGAATATCATCCGTTCGGCCGACGAACCCTGCGGTCACCCCCGACTTGGGGCTGCGGGTCCACCCGGCTCGGTAGTACGGTCCGGCGAGAGGGAAGCACACCGATGGGAACTGGTGGCTGGGCGTCGTCGAGGCGATGACCCGTCCAGAGAGCCGTAACGAACTGTGAAATCCGGGAACCACGCGCGGGCCGCGCTGAGCGGCCTGATCGCGCATGCGTTCCGCGCCCGACGCCCGGCGACGGCGGCCCTGATCGGCCTGACCATCGCCAGCGTCGTCGTCGCCCAGTCGATCCCGGCCAACGCCAGTGAACTGGCCACAGCCCGGCCGGCCCAAGCACGGTCAGCTCCGTCGGCGCCCTCTGCGTCCAGCGGCCAGTCGACCGAGGCGCCAACCCTGCGACCCGCCGTCGTCGTGTCCATCAGGAGCCTCACGCCGTCGGCAGCCCGCGCGCGGATCGACGCGATCCTGACCTCGGAGAAATCACAGGCCGCTGCGACCGCTTCCAGCGCCCGCGCCAAGACGGTCAGGGCTTCCGCGACCCGCAAGTCGGCGGCGGCCGGTGCCGCGGAGGCGGCCCGGCAGGCAGCCAACAACAAGCTCCAGGAGGCCCTGGCGGCACTGGCCAAGGCGCTCTCGTCGAGCCAGTGCACCAACGTGCCCGGCGCCAACGGCCAGTCTTCGGTGTCCTGTGCCCTCGCAAACGGTGGTCAGGGGACGGTGTCGGGCGACGGAGGCACGACCGTCACCACGCCGACGCCGTCAGCCACTCCTGACCCCACGCCGACACCCGCTCCGACGCAGACCGCAGACCCGACACCCACCCCGTCGGCCACTCCCACGCCGGTCACGACGGCCGAGCCCGCTGCGGCGCCAACGTCCCCTCCGGCCACGTCAGCAGCGGATCCCTCTCCGACTCCGGCCTTCACGCCCGACGCCACGCAGTCGCCGGTCACGACCACTGACCCCACTTCGTCCGCACCGGGGGCCAGTCCGGCCGCTGCCCCCGATCCTGCGGCGTCTGCTGCGGCCGTGGCGGCCCCTCAAGCCGATCCCGCTCCAGCCGCGGACGCGCGCGCAGCCGACGTCGCCAGCGCGGGCGCCGAGGCCCGGGCTGCAGCAGCCGACCCCTCCTGGGCGGTCGTCGACGGCACTGCGACCCTTCGCCTGACGGCCCGCGAGGCGAGCGACGGCGCTCTTCGCTACGACCCCTCGACCGACCGCCTTGTCTTCACCGCCGGGTCGATGCGGGTCACCGTGCCGTTGGGCGGCCTGACTGCCGCGCGAGTCAGCGGCGTCGACGGTGGCACCGCCTTCACGGTGGACCTGCGAGGTCTGAGCCCGTCCACGGCCCTGTCGATGGACCTCGACGGCGTCATCGACGCGCTTCACGTGTTCGGGTCCGGCGACGCAGCGGTGTTGAGCGCGGCAGATTCCCCCAGCCGACTCTCCCTCGCGTCGCTCGCCGCGCACTTCCGGTTCGACGTGCCCCGGTTGGCCCTGCTCCTCGATGGCGGCCTTGGGGCGGTGTCCGTCGGTGGCACCCAGGCCATCGCGACCAACGGTGCCGACCTCACGGTCCTCGGCGAGAACCTCGACGTGGCCGCCGGCTCCGTCCTGGACACGCGCGGGACCGACCGCACGGGCGACATCACCTTCAAGGCATCCTCGACCGGCGTCGACGCCGATGCCAGCCTGACGGTGCAGAACGCGTCGTTGATCGGGCACTCGATTGCTCTCCTGGCGAGTTCGGCCAGCGAGACGTCGGCCGCCACGGACACCGCGTCCCGGGCCTCGGTGAGCGTCGTCGACACCCGGTTGCAGGCCACCGGTGACGTCACCATCGCCAGTGACTGCGACCTGAGCAGCGCCCTCACGGGATCGACCGCATCGAGCCGGGCCACGAGCTCGGCGGCGAGCCGGCTCGGAGGATCGAGCAACGTCACGGCCGCTGGCACGTTGCGATTGAAGGCGACCAACCGGACCGACGTCCGGGTGACGGGTGCCAACCCGATGGGGGCAGGGATCGCCGATGCCGACCTGACCCGGGTGACCACCGCCACGATCGACGGGTCACAGGTGATCACCGCATCGGCCTTGGTCGTGTCGGCGGTGTCCTCGGGGGCTCTCGTCGTGACG
>JBDTDY010000157.1:0-2772 GCA_039922835.1 Ornithinibacter sp. | reverse complement strand
GTGCTCGTCGAGAAGTTCTCGACCGGGAGGGCGAAGAACGCACGGTAGGCCAGGGAGTGTCCGTCGAGGAGGAGCAGCTTCACGCATGGCAGCCTATCCACCATGACCGACACCCCCGCCGCCGCGCACCCCGCCTCCCACGATGCCGCCGACCTGATGGCCGCTGCCCAGGCGATGAAGGCGATGAACCCCGACTCGCTGATGCACCGCATGGGCATCGAGGTCATCGAGGCCAGTGCCGAGCGGCTCGTCGCGACGATGCCCGTCGCCGGCAACACCCAGCCCTACGGCCTGCTGCACGGCGGCGCCTCCGTCGTCCTCGCGGAGACGCTGGGGTCCATCGGGGCCGCGCTGCACGCCGGGCCGGGCAAGGCGGTCGTCGGGCTCGACATCAACGCCACGCACCACCGGGCGGCCCGCTCGGGCCTGGTCACCGGCATCGCGACTCCCCTGAGCCTGGGCCGCACCCTGGCCTGCTACGAGGTCGTCGTCACCGACGATCAGGGCAAGCGGATCTGCACGTCGCGGATCACCTGCCTGATCCGGGATGCCGCACCCGGCAGCTGACCCGGATGCCGGGTGACCGGTCGCTCAGGCCGAGCGGGACGTCGAGAGTAGAGAACACGCCGCGCGAGGTGATCTCATGCGGCGTGTTCTCTACTCTCGACCGCGCGTCAGGCCGAGCGGGAGGCCAGCGGCAGGGCGCTGCGGCGCAGGCTGCGGCGCCGGCGCAGGAGCTCGTAGCCGCTCCCGGACGTCTCGGGGGCGAGCTTGCGGCGCAGGTGGGTGGTCGGCACGACCCGACGAACCACCATGGAGTTGAAGCCGAGCCGGGCGAAGAAGCGGTTGGCGTCGCGGCTCGACGTGGGCACGTTGGAGACCACGTGCTCGCACCCGGCGTGCTCGGCGGCCGCCAGCACCGACGTGAGCAGGGCCTTGGCCACTCCCAACCGGCGAGCCTCGGGCGCGACCCACAGCTGCTCCACGGCGATCTCGATGGTGGGGCTGACCCCGAACGGGTTGTCGCTGGCGATCGCGTAGCCCACGGGCTCACGGTCGACCCGGGCCAGGAACGCCTGCACCCCCGGCCGCCGCAGGGCGGAGGAGAGCCGCCCGTCGCTGATGACACGCGCCGCAGCCTGCTTGCTCATGCCGCCGTCGACCTTGGCTGCCAGCCACAGACCCATGAGGTCCGTCAGGTCGCCGTCCACCGGAACGACATCAACGGTGCGACGCGACATGAGACCTCCTGAGCGGACAGACGGTGCACGGCGTCCTGCTTGCCCTGCACCCAAGAACCAGACCCTAGACCCCCCGGCTGTGCGCGGGAAGACCGGATCGATGAGCGGTCAAACGTTCTCGTAGGCTGCGGTCGTGACCTCCCTCTTCCCCGGCGCCGGAACGGTGCTCAACGTCGTCACGGTGCTGCTGGGTGCGAGCGTGGGCATGGCCGTGGGGCACCGGCTCCGCGAGCGAACCCGCTCAGTGGTCACCGACTGCCTGGGCCTGGTCACCCTCCTCGTGGCCGCACTCTCCGCGGCAGCGGTGGTCGACCCGGCGCTCTCGAGCGCCACCGGCAGCGGGGCCCCGGTGCTCATCGTGCTGGGGTCATTGCTCATCGGGTCGGTCATCGGGTCGCTCATCGGCATCGAGGAACGCCTCGAGGGCCTGGCCGGCACGATCCAGGGCATGGTGTCCCGGCGCTGGAGCACCAAGGGCGACGCCGAGGGCGGCACCGAGGGCGGCACCGACCACGAATCAAGGGAACGGTTCATCGAGGGCTGGCTCACGGCATCCCTGCTCTTCTGCGTCGGCCCGCTCACCATTCTCGGCGCCCTCAGCGACGGGTTGGGGCGCGGCATCGACCAGCTCGCCCTGAAGTCGGTGCTCGACGGCTTCGCGGCCATGGCGTTCGCGGCGAGCTTCGGTGTGGGGGTGCTGTTCTCGGCCGTCTCCGTCGCCGTCATCCAAGGCGTGCTGACCGTCGTGGGCGTGCTGCTGGGGTCACTGGTGCCCGACGCGCACATCGCGGCGCTCACGGCGACCGGCGGACTGCTGCTCGCGGGGATCGCGTTGCGACTGCTGAAGATCCGCGACATCCCTGTCGGGGACATGCTCCCGGCGCTGGTCGTGGCCCCACTCCTCACGACCGTGGTCATCGCCCTGCGCTGAGCGTCGACCCGGACGGGGCGGTCAGGCCTTCTCCATCCCCGCCACGACTGCCTCCGAGACCTCGCGCATGCCCATCCGCCGGTCCATCGCGGTCTTCTGCAGCCAGCGGAACGCCTCGGCCTCGCTGACCTTCAGCTTGGTCATCAGGACCCCCTTGGCGCGGTCGACCGCCTTGCGCGTCTCGAGCCGCTCCCCCAGGTCCGCGACCTCGGACTCCAGCTGGGTCAGCTCGGACCAGCGCGAGAGGGCGATGTCCAGGGCGGGTGTCACGTCGCTCGCGGTGAACGGCTTGACGACGTAGGCCATCACGCCGGCATCACGGGCCCGCTCGACGAGCTCGGTCTGACTGAAGGCGGTGAGCATCACGACGGGACAGATTCGCTCCTTGGCGATGGTCTCCGCCGCCGTGATGCCGTCCATCACCGGCATCTTCACGTCCATGATGACGACGTCGGGGCGCAGCGTGCGGGTGAGCTCGACCGCCTGTTCGCCGTCGCCCGCCTGCCCGACGACGTCGTAACCGGCCTCTCCGAGCATCTCGGCGAGGTCGATCCGGATGATGGCCTCGTCCTCGGCGACGAGGACGCGCTTGCGGGCGGG
>JBDTDY010000156.1:0-12079 GCA_039922835.1 Ornithinibacter sp. | reverse complement strand
GCGCCGCGCATCCCCGTCGCGTCGGTGACGGGCCCCAACGGCAAGACGACCACGACCCGCCTCCTGGCCCACATCTGCATGACAGCGGGTCTGCGCACCGGCTGGAGCTCCACCGACGGCGTGGTCGTGCAGGGCGAGATGATCGAGCCGGGCGACTACTCCGGCCCCGCCGGCGCGCGCGCCGTCCTGGAGGCGCCCGGGGTGCAGATCGCCATCCTGGAGACCGCGCGTGGGGGCATGCTCCTGCGTGGGATGGGGGTGAGCCACAACGACGTCTCGGTCGTCACCAACGTCTCTGCCGACCACCTCGGCCTCCAGGGCATCGACACCGTCGACCAGCTGGCCGAGGTCAAGGCGATCGTGACCCGGGTGACGAGACCGGGCGGCGCGGTGGTGCTCAACGGTGACGACCCCCGGGTGTGGGCCATGCGAAGCGGCCTGCGGGCCAAGGCCTGGGTCTTCAGCGCCGACGAGGCGTCACCGTCGGTGCGTGAGGCACTGGATGCCGGGGGCCGCGCGGTGACGCTGCTCGACGGAGACATCAGCGTGCTGTCCTCCGGTGACGGGCCCGACCGCCTGGTGCGGGTCATCGACGTGCCGATGACCCTCTCGGGCCTCTCCCGGCACAACGTGCTCAACGCCCTCGCCGGCGTCGGGGCGGCACTGGCCCTCGGCATCGACCGGAAGGCGGTGATCGAGGGTCTTCGGACCTTCCTGCCCGACGTCTCGCTCAACCCGGGCCGGATGAACACCTACACCGTGCCGGTGCCCGACGGTGCCGTCACGGTCGTCGTCGACCTGGCCCACAACGAGGCCGGGCTCGAGGCGCTGCTGGACGTGGCGCGCGGCCTGGCCGATGCGGGCAGCCGGGTGCACCTCGCGCTGGGCACAGCAGGAGACCGAACCGACGAGATCCTCCAGTGCCTGGGTGAGATCGCCGGCCTGCGCGCCGACCACGTGGTGATCGCGCACAAGGAGCACTACCTGCGAGGCCGCACGCTCTCGGACCTCGAGGAGCAGCTCAGGATCGGGCTCGGGCACGCGGGGGTCGTCGACGCGACCTCCCACCCCACCGAGCTCGCCGGGCTCATCGCGTGCGTGGCCGCTGCCGGTGACGGGGACGTCGTGGCCGTGATGTGCCACGCGGAGCGCACGGAGATCGCCGGCTGGCTGGCGGAGCGGGGCGCCACCGCGGACGATGCAGCCGCCATCCGGCGCAAGGTCGTCCGCGCCCGGGGCGAGCACGACCTGGAGGAGGAGATCGCCGCGCTGTGGGCCATCGAGGACGAGCGGGAGCGGGTCGAGGTGGCCGGGGGACTGTATGCCGCGAGGCCGGGTGACGCGCGGATCGCGTACGAGTTCGCCGGGGCCCAGGACACCGCAGGTGATGCCGAGGGCGCCGTGCCCATCTACCGCGAGGCCCTGGACGCGGGTCTGCGTGAACCGTTGCGACACCGGGCGCAGCTCCAGCTCGCGTCGAGCCTGCGCAACCTCGGTCGGCTCGATGAGGCGGTGGCCGTCGTCGACGAGGTCACCGCGAAGCACCCGGAGAGCTTGGGCGCCGCAGCCTTCAGCGCGCTGGTCCACCACGATGCAGGCGACCCGAGCGGTGCCCTTCGCGGTCTCCTCGCCGTCGTGGCCGCCACGAGCAACGATGCGGACGTCGCCCGCTACCGACGCTCGCTCACGGCATACGGCGACCAGCTCGGCCGCTGAGGCCGGCAGGCGAGAGCACGTCCCGCAGCATCACAGCAGGTTTTCGGAGTCCTCGCTCTCGCGCGCGGCGGTGTCACCGGCCTCGGTGGCCTCCGCGTGCAGCGACTCGGGGTCGAGGTCGGGGTCACCGACACCGTCCCGGGTGTGGGTGCCCGGCTGGGCCTGCTGGGTCAAGGCCTCGAGCTCGGCCATCACGTCAGCGTGCTGGTCGACGGTCAGCACGACGATGTCTCCGGGGTTGGCGCGCGCCATGACGTGGCGTACCGCCTCGGTCTCGTCGAGCACGATCTCGACCTGCCGGCACCGCACGCCGTCCTGGGCCATCCGGGCGCGCACCCCTTCCGCGACCCGCTCGGCGGTGAAGCCGCGCTCGCGACCGCGCAGCCGCACGTCCTCGCGCACGACGACGACGTCGAAGTGGTCGGCCGCCACCGACCCCAGTTCACGCATGTCATCCTCGCGTCGGTCCCCAGCCGTGGCGATGAGGCCGATCCGGGAGATCTTCCCGAGGTCGCTGGTGCCCGAGCGCATCTCCGCGTAGCGCTCGAGGAACTCCCCGAGGACCTTCATGCCGGGAGCGTTGTGGCAGTAGTCGACGATGACGTCGACGTTGTGCACGTTGATCTGGTTCATCCGGCCGGGGGAGAGGTAGTACGAGGTCGTGAACGTGCGCAATCCCTGACGGATCTCGTGCAGTCCGGCGCCGCTGGCGAAGGCGGCACCGGCCGCGGCCATCGCATTGGCCACGTTGAACAGCGCTGTGCCGCCGAAGGTCGAGGGCAGCAGGTGGGTCCAGGCGAGCTGCATCGACCGTCGTCCGTGCCGGATGACGATCATGTCGCCGCGATCGGTCCGGTCGAGCACGACGGCCCGGCCGCCACGTCGGCAGTGGTCGTCGATCAGGTCGCGCACCTTCGACCCGGGCTCCTCCAGGCTGAACCAGATGACCGACCCCGAACAGCGTCGGCGCATCCGCCTCACCAGCGCGTCGTCGGCATTGAGCACGGCGAAGCCGGAGCGGGGCACGGCCTCGACGATCACGGCCTTGACGTCGGCGAGCTGCTCCAGGGTGTCGATGCCGCGCAGGCCGAGGTGGTCAGGCGCGACGTTGGTGACGACCGCGACGTCGTTGCGGTCATAGCCCAGACCCTCACGCAGGATGCCGCCGCGAGCCACCTCCATCACGGCGAGGTCCACCCGGGGGTTCTGCAGCACCATCCGCGCAGACCGGGGGCCGGACGCGTCAGCCTTGACGACCAGCCGCTCGTCGATGACGATGCCGTCGGTGGAGGTCATGCCCACCTGGCGGCCGAGGCCCTTCATGATGTGCGCGATCATCCGGGAGGTGGTCGTCTTGCCGTTGGTGCCCGTCACGGCGATGATCGGCACCCGGGACGGCGCGCCCGGGGGGAAGAGCAGGTCGACCACGGGCTTGGCGATGTACTGCGGCTCACCGATCGTGGGGTGGGTGTGCATCCGGAAGCCGGGCGCGGCGTTGACCTCGCAGATCGCGCCACCGGCCTCGCGCACCGGCGCGGCGATGTCGGGGCAGATGAAGTCGATGCCGGCGACGTCGAGGCCGATGAGGCGGGCTGCCTCCTCAGCGATCTCGATGTTGTCGGGGTGGGCGTCGAAGGTGCGGTCGATGCTGATCCCACCGGTCGACATGTTGCCGGTCAGGGCGAGCTTGACCATGGTCTCGGCAGGGGGGACGTCGTCCATCCCGAAGCCCTGCTCGCGCACGAGCCCCTCGGCGACCGCGTCGACCCTGATCTTGGTGAGCACCTTCTCGTGACCCACGCCCCGCCGGGGATCGCTGTTCGTGATCTCGACGAGCTCACGAACCGTGCGCACCCCGTCGCCGGTCACGTGGGCGGGAACCCGCTCGGCGATGGCCTGCATCCGGCCGCCCACGATGAGGCATCGGTAGTCCCGACCCAGCACGAGCGACTCCACGATGACGTAGCCTCGGCGCGACTCGCCCTCGGCGATGTCGAAGGCCTCGCGCACCGCGTCGTCGTCCTGCAGGTTCAGGCAGACGCCCCGGCCGTGGTTGCCGTCCAGTGGCTTCACGACCACGGGAAACCCGATCCGGTGGGCGGCGTTGACCGCACCGTCGGCCGAGCGCACGGTCTCCTGCTTGGGCACCGGCAGCCCTGCCGAGGCGAGGAGCCGCGTCGTCATGTCCTTGTCACCGGCGATGTCGACCGCCAGTGCGCTCGTGCGCGAGGTCATGGTCGCGCGGATCCGCTGCTGGTGGACCCCCTGCCCGAGCTGCACGAGGCTTCCGCTGTTCAGCCGGATGAAGGGGATGTCCCGGCTCACCGCCTCCTCGAGGATCGCCGCTGTCGACGGCCCGAAGGCGGTGCGCTCGGCGCGGGTGAGGAACGTCTCGAGCTCGTCCTCGAAGTCGAAGCCCTCCTCCGCAGACACGAGGTGGTTGACCAGCCGCACCGCCAGCCGGCCGGCTGCCACGCCGACCTCCTCGTCGACATAGCCGTAGACGACGTTGTAGACCCCGGGACGACCCTTGACCATGCGCGTCTTCCCGCGGCGCATGTCGTGGCCGGCCTCCTGCTGCAGCTGCAGGGCGACGTGCTCCGCGACGTGCCCGAGCCAGGTGCCGTCACGCATCCTGGAGATGAAGCCGCCCTTGACCCCGGTGGAGCAGGTGTGGTTCTCCAGGCGCGGCAGGAGCTCGACGAGCCGGTCGGTGAAACCCGGCAGCGTGTCGGTCGGATAGTCCTCGAGCACCCCGAGGTCCACGACGAGGTGCACCGACGGGTCATAGGACCAGATGTTGCCGCCGCGGTAGACCCGGGACTCCAGGATCTCCAGCTCCGGCGCGGCCGGACCTGTGGGGGTGGGACGGTCCATCAGGGGGCTCCTCGATCGGGCGGGTCGGGCGTGTCTGGCGGGTCGGTGGAGCGATCAGGCGTGCGGTCAGGCCTTCGCGGTGGCGAGGGAGACGAGGGTGTCCGGGTGCTGTTCGACGAAGTCCACGAGGCGGCCCTCGGTGAGGTCGAAGAGGGCACCCGAGGGCAGCGTGTGCACGGTGGCGCCGGAGACGAGGATGGGGGCACCTGCCTTGGCGTCGTGGGCATCGGTACGAGCACCCCGGCAGTCCAACACGAAGACCGAGCCGCTGCCGTGGACGCTGAACTCGCTGCCGTGACGCACCACGATCGCCGTGTCCTCGTCGATGCCGATCCCCAGGAGGTGGGGTGATGGTGCGATGACCGACATCAGACGGCCGTAGCGCGCCCGCTGGTCGAAGTGCTGGTCGACGATGACGCCGTGGAGGAGCCCGAGCCCGGCGCTGAGCTGGCTCGTGCGCTGGCGAGGTGTGATCCCCTCATCGCCGAGGGAGATCATGAAGTCGGACATGATCGAGGCGCCGGCCGATGTGCCACCGACGACACAGCCGCGCTCGTGGGCCCGGTGCAGGGCGGCCCCCAGCGGGGTGCCCGGGAGGAACTGCGAGAGCCTGAGCTGGCTGCCCCCGGACATGAACACCCCGGTCGCACCGTTGACGAGCTCCACGAAGCCGGCACCGTGCGCCTCCTCGCGCGACTCGGGGTCCACGACGTCGACGCGGGGGCAGCCGAGGCGGGTGAACACGTCCGTGTAGGACTGCCCCACCTCCGCGCGGATCGAGGACGCGGTCGGGATGACGACGATGCGTGAGCGACGCCCACCCGAGAGCTTGACGAACTGGCGGAGGAGGGAAGCCCGCCCGACCCGGTCCTCGGCGCCGCCGATGATGAACAGGGTCGGGGTGGTCCGATTCTGTCGTGGCACGGGCGTCAGCCTAGTGGGGGAGCGTCGTCGTCATCGGCGTCCTCGACCTCTTCGCGCGAGATGCCGAGCAGGAAGAGCACCGCGTCGAGGTAGGGCACGTTCAGCGAGGTGTCGGCCCGCTCGCGCACGAGGGGCTTGGCGTTGAACGCCACACCGAGGCCGGCGATCGCCAGCATGTCGAGGTCGTTGGCGCCGTCACCGATGGCGACCGTTCGCGAGAGGGGCAGCCCCTCCAGTGCCGCGAACTCCCGCAGGGCGCTCGCCTTGCCGGCGCGGTCGACCACATCGCCGAGGACCCGACCCGTCAACCTCCCGTCCTGCACCTCGAGCCGGTTCGCCCGCACGTGATCCACCCCGAGGTCTCGCCCGATCGGCTCGACGACCTCGGCGAAGCCTCCGGAGACCAGTGCCACGGTGAAGCCGAGACGTTTCAGGGTGCGCACGAGGGTGCGGGCCCCAGCTGTCAACCGCACCGCCTCACGCACGTCGTCCAGCACCGTCACCGGCAGCCCGGCCAAGGTGGCGACCCGCGCGTGCAGGCTCTGGGCGAAGTCGAGCTCACCGCGCATCGCGGACTCCGTGACAGCGGCCACCTCCTCGGCCCGACCCGCGTGCCGGGCGAGCAGCTCGATGACCTCGTCCTGGATCAGCGTCGAGTCGACGTCCATGACCACGAGTCGCCCTCCACGGCGGGCCAGTCCGGCTCGAGCGACGGCGATGTCGACTCCGGATGCCGCGGACACCAGGGCCAGCGACTCTCGCAGGGAGGTCACCTCGGCTCCGGACACGTCGAGCTCGACCGTGGTGACCGGCCAGCGGGAGAGCCGGCGGATTCGGTCGATGTTGGCGCCGTGGGCCGCAATCGTGTCGGCGACCACGGCCACGTGGCGCGCTTCGAGCGGCGCGCCCATGACGACCACGGCCGCGCGTCCGGTGCGCCTGGGGGCATTGTCGCCGTGGCCCTCGACGATGTCGACCCGGAGGCCGGTCGCCGCACCCGCTCGGGCGAGGCGGTCGACGAGCACGTTCTCGTCACGTCCGGGGGAGAGCAGCACCGACAGCGCGAGGTGCCCACGCACGACCACCTGCTCCAGGTCCAGGACCTGCGCCCCGACGGTCGCCGCGGCCTCGAAGATCGTCTTGGTGACGCCGGGCCGGTCCGTGCCGTTGAGGGTCACGAGCAACGTGCGCGCATCGGGGTCGGGCACTGGAGCCCGGTCTTCGGTCAGGGGAGGCACGCCCGCAGGTTAACCGGAGTGTGGTTCGCGCCACGTGAGGAGATCGCGGAGCGGACCGCCGACGCACCCGGGTGCGCCGGTGACCACCCGTGGACGGCCACGGGTCACTGGGTGACGACCTGCCCCTTGCCCACCACGGTGAGGCCGGAGTCGGTGACCGAGAATCCACGAGCGATGTCGTGCTCGCGGTCGTGACCGATGGAGGTGCCCTCGGGCACGACGACGTTCTTGTCGATGATGGTGCGGGAGATGCGGCAGTTCCGGCCGATCTGCACGCCCTCGAGGATCACGCTGGAGGTGACCTCGGTGTAGCTGTGGATGTGCACGTCGGGGGAGATCACCGAGCCGTCGACGCGGGCACCGGAGATGACGACACCGTTGGACACGACCGAGTTGAGCGCCTCACCGAAGCGACCCTGGTCGCCGTGCACGAACTTCGCGGGCGGGTAGGGCCCGTGGGAGGTGTAGATCGGCCAGTCGTAGTTGTAGAGGTTGAAGATGGGGTGGATGGAGACGATGTCCATGTGGGCGTCGAAGTAGGAGTCCATCGTGCCGACGTCGCGCCAGTAGCCCATGTCGCGCTCGGTGCCGCCGGGGATGACGTTCTTCTTGAAGTCGTAGGCGTAGGCGCTGCCCTCCTGCACCATGGCCGGCACGATGTCGCCACCCATGTCGTGCTTGCTGCCCTCGAGAGCAGCGTCCGCGGTCACCGTGTCCATCAGCACCTGGGCGTCGAAGACGTAGTTGCCCATGCTTGCGAGGATCTCGTCGGGGGAGTCGGGCAGACCGTCCGGGTCGGTCGGCTTCTCCTTGAACGCCTTGATCCGGGTGTGGTCGTCCTCAGCCACCTCGATCACGCCGAACTGGTCCGAGCTGGCGATCGGCTGCCGGATCGCTGCAACCGTGACGCCCGCACCGGACTCCACGTGCTGGTCGACCATCTGGGAGAAGTCCATCCGGTAGACGTGGTCGGCCCCCACGACCACGACGATGTCGGGCTTCTCCTCGTGGATCACGTTCATGCTCTGGTAGATCGCGTCGGCGCTGCCCGCGAACCAGGACTTGTCGATGCGCTGCTGGGCCGGGATGGGGGCGACGTAGTTGCCGAGCAGGGTCGACATCCGCCACGTCTTGGTGACGTGCCGGTCCAGGCTGTGCGACTTGTACTGGGTGAGGACGACGACCTTGAGATAGCCCGAGTTCACGACGTTGGAGAGCGCGAAGTCGATGAGCCGGTAGATCCCCCCGAAGGGCACTGCCGGCTTGGCTCGATCCGCGGTGAGCGGCATCAACCGCTTGCCCTCCCCACCCGCCAGGACGATGACCAGGACCTTCGGACCTCCGCTGCGGTACGCCATGTCCCCAACCTATGGGGTCCGCGCCCTCGCCGGGAGGTCTGTCCGTCACTAGGGTGGAAACCGTGCGCATCGACATCCTCAGCAAGGAGTACCCCCCGACGATCTACGGTGGAGCGGGGGTGCACGTGGCCGAACTGGTGCGGGCCCTGCGCTCCAGGGGCGACCTCGACGTGCGGGTGCACGCCTTCGGTGACCCCCGCGACGAGGACGGCACCACCGGGCACCCCGACCTCGCCGAGCTGACCGGCGCGAATGCCGCGCTCACCACCCTCGGGGTGGACCTCACCATCGCGGCCGCCACGGCGGGTGCCGACCTCGTGCACTCCCACACCTGGTACGCCAACTTCGCCGGCCACGTGGGCGGCATCCTCGGCGACATCCCCCACGTGCTCACGGCGCACAGCCTGGAGCCGATGCGGCCCTGGAAGGCCGAGCAGCTGGGTGGGGGCTACCGGCTCTCCTCGTGGGTGGAGCGAACCGCCTACGAGGGCGCCGACGCCGTCATCGCGGTGAGCCACGGCATGCGCGCCGACATCCTGAGGTCCTACCCGTCCATCGACCCGGACAAGGTCAAGGTCGTCCACAACGGCATCGACTCCGAGCTGTGGTCGCACACCCGCGACGACGACGCCGTGCGACGCCACGGGGTGGACCCCGACCGACCCAGCGCGATCTTCGTCGGCCGGATCACCCGTCAGAAGGGCTTGCCCTACCTGCTGCGGGCCGCTGCCGAGCTGCCGCCCGAGGTGCAGCTCGTGCTGCTCGCCGGAGCTCCGGACACGCCGGAGATCAAGGCCGAGGTGGAACACCTCATCGATGGGCTGCGTGAGACCCGCGACGGGGTGGTCTGGGTGCCCGAGATGCTGCCCCGGGCCGAGGTCGTCGCCCTGCTCAGTGCAGCCACCGTCTTCCTCTGCCCCTCCGTCTACGAGCCCCTCGGCATCGTCAACCTCGAGGCCATGGCGTGCGAGGTGCCGGTCGTCGCCACCGCCACGGGCGGCATCCCCGAGGTCGTGCTCGATGGCGAGACCGGCTGGCTGGTGCCCATCGAGCAGGTGCAGGACGGCTCGGGCACCCCGGTCGACCCCGACCGCTTCGTCGCCGATCTGGCCGCCGCGATGACCGATGCCGTCAGCGACCCCGATCGCGCGCGGGAGATGGGGCGGGCCGGGCGAGAGAGGGCGGTCGAGTCGTTCTCGTGGGGGAGCATCGGCGACCAGACGCACGAGGTGTACGCCGAGGTGCTGCAGGCGCGGTCAGCACGTTCCTGACGCTCTGTAGGGTTCGGGTCATGAGTGATGTCCTGGCCATGGCCGGCGTGAGTGTCGTGCGCGGTGACACCACGATCCTCGATGACGTGTCCTGGGAGGTCGAGGAAGGGCAGCGCTGGGTGATCCTGGGCCCCAACGGCGCCGGCAAGACGACTCTGCTGCAGTTGGCCGCGGCCAGGATCCACCCGACCACCGGAGTCGTCGGGATCCTCGGCGAGGTCCTCGGTGCGGTGGACGTCTTCGAGCTGCGACCGCGGATCGGGTTGGCTTCGGCCGCACTGGCCGAGCGGATCCCACCGAACGAGCGGGTTCGCGATGTCGTCGTCACGGCCTCCTACGGCGTGGTCGGACGGTGGCGCGAGAGCTACGACCGGCTCGACGAGGGCCGAGCCGAGGAGCTGCTTGAAGCCCTGGGCGCGCACCACCTCGCCGACCGACGCTTCGGAACGTTGTCCGAGGGTGAGCGCAAGAGGGTGCAGATCTCTCGCGCACTGATGACCGACCCCGAGCTGATGCTCCTCGACGAGCCGGCCGCCGGGCTCGACCTGGGCGGGCGTGAAGACCTGGTCCGCCGGCTGGGCACCCTCGCAGCCGACCTCTCGGCGCCGGCGATGGTCCTGGTGACCCACCACGTGGAGGAGGTCCCTCCCAACTTCACCGACGTCCTCCTCGTGCGAGATGGCCGCATCGTCGCGCAGGGTCCCATCGAGATCACCCTGACGGCCGAGAACTTGGAGGCCACCTTCGGCCTGCCCCTCGAGCTGGAGGTCCGGGGGGATCGGTATGCCGCGCGGGCTCGCTGACCCGGTGTGGAACCACGAGCGGCTGGCGCGCGTCCATCCGCTGACGCCCCATGACAAGGAGGTTGGTCCATGGACTGGCTGACGGAGAACTTCTGGCTCGGCTGGATCGGCATCGCCATCCTGCTCGCCGCGATCGAGGCCGCCACCGTCGACTTCGTCTTCCTCATGTTCGCCGGTGGTGCGCTCGTCGGCGGAGTTGCAGCCGGGGCAGGGGCACCCTTCCCCCTCCAACTGGTCCTCGCCGGCGCGTCCGCACTCCTCCTCCTCTTCGTCGTGCGGCCGCTCATCCGTCGCCAGTTCCTCGACGACCACACCGACCACCACATCGGAGCGGCCGGCCTCGTCGGACGCGATGCGCGGGTGCTCCAGGCCGTCACCGACACCGACGGCAGGATCAAGCTGGCGGGGGAGACCTGGTCGGCTCGGGTCACCGACGGCAGCGCGATGATCGGGCCCGGTGAGGACGTGCGGGTCATTGCCATCCACGGGGCGACCGCGATCGTCGGCCCGGCCAGCGCCACCCCTCCTGCTCCGTTCTCCCACGAGCCACCTGCCTGAACCGGCAACCCCACCGAAAGGGATCGTCATGCCTGACGGACTGCTGTCCATCATCGTCATCCTGCTGCTCGTCGCCTTCGTCATCATCGTGCTCGTGCGCACGGTCCGGATCGTGCCGCAGCAGACCGCGCTCATCATCGAGCGCCTCGGGCGCTACTCGCGCACCCTCGAGGGCGGCCTGCACATCCTGGTCCCCTTCGTCGACCTGGTGCGCGCCAACATCGACCTGCGCGAGCAGGTGGTCTCGTTCCCACCGCAGCCGGTCATCACCAGCGACAACCTCGTCGTCAGCATCGACACCGTCATCTACTACCAGGTCATCGAGTCGAAGTCGGCGGTCTACGAGATCGCGAACTTCATCCAGGGCATCGAGCAGCTCACCGTGACCACGCTGCGAAACGTGATCGGCTCCCTCGACCTCGAGCAGACGCTGACCAGTCGTGACCAGATCAACGGGCAGCTGCGCGGGGTGCTCGACGAGGCCACCGGCAAGTGGGGCATCCGCGTGAACCGCGTCGAGCTCAAGGCCATCGACCCGCCCCACTCGATCCAGGAGTCGATGGAGAAGCAGATGAAGGCCGAGCGCGAGCGGCGCGCCATCATCCTCACCGCCGAAGGGCAGAAGGCCAGCCAGATCCTCACCGCCGAGGGCGAGAAGCAGAGCTCGATCCTGCGGGCGGAGGGGTCGGCGCAGGCCCGCATCCTCGAGGCCCAGGGCCAGGCGCGCGCGATCCAGCAGGTCTTCGACGCGATCCACCGCGGTAAGCCGACCCAGAAGCTCCTCGCCTACCAGTACCTCCAGGTGCTGCCGCAGATCGCGCGTGGTGACTCCAACAAGATGTGGATCATCCCCAGCGAGCTGACCGACGCCCTCAAGGGCATCGGCGGCATGCTCGGTCGTGGACAGGGCGGCTTCGACGAGGGTTCCGAGGACGAGTGGGTCGACCCCGGCGAGATCGGCAGCGCGTTCGAGGAGAGCACTCTCGAGGACCCGGCGCAGGCCCTGGCCCGTGCTCGCGGCCAGGCGGGGATGGCCAGCCGCGAGGCCGAGGAGCACGCGTCACCCGCCTCGCGGGTCCAGCCCCCGGTGCGGCGCGGTGTGGATGCCGTGCCGCCCAGGCCGACGATCGCCCCGACGGACTCGGTGCCGGCTCTCGCGCCCGCTCCGCCCGCGGACGCGGCACCCCCGGTGCCTCCCGCACCCCCGGCCCCGCCGGTGCTCCCGGCAGAGCCGGACGTCCACGACGAGCCGCAGCGGTAGCACCCGCACCACCAGCCCCGCTCCAGGGCCGAGGCACCCGGTCACCCGCACTAGGGTGGCCGGGTGCCGCTGT
>JBDTDY010000155.1:0-2963 GCA_039922835.1 Ornithinibacter sp. | reverse complement strand
CGAGGACAGGACTGCGGTGTTCAGCAGGACCGGGGTGCCGTGCTCGTCGAGCACGGCCGCCCTCGGTGCCGGGGTGGGGACGAAGTCCCCGTCCTCGTCGAGCTCCGGCTGGGCGGTGGCTGCGTTGGCTGCGGTGGTGGCGTGGGTGTCGGTGGGTCGCCACACCACGAGGACGGCCACCGCGGTGGTGAGGACGCTCGCAGCGACCCAGCCCCACGCGGACCCCTCCAGCCCGGTGCGGATCACCGAGACGTCGCGTAGACCGGCCACCACCACCAGCGCCGCGGTGAGCACGAGCAGCACGTTGCGCCAGACCGTGGCCATGGTGACCTCGGAGTCACCCACCGCGCCGAAGCAGCCACAGTCGGCGGGCTCGGGTCGGCGCACGGCGAGCACGACGAGCACGAGGTAGGCGAGGAAGAGGCCCAGGGTCAACACGCCGACCAGGGCCAGGGCCGCGCCGGACGCGAGGAGCAGCCACGCGCCCAGTGCGATCTCCGCCCACGGGAGCAGGCGGCGCAGGAAGGGCCGGTCCAGAGCGGCGGGCACGTGCATCGACGTGAAGGCCTGGTCGACACTCGCGGGGTCGCGGACCTTGGCAGCTCCGCTGATCAGGAGGACGGCGCTCGCGGTGAGCAGAGGAAGGAGGAGCGGGGACGGCATACCGGCATTCTCCCCCACCCGCTCCTAGAGTGTGGCCATGTCGATGTTGTGGGAGGACCTTCGCGACCCTCCGTCCCGGTGGGACCGGTGGAAGGCCACGGTGCGCAAGCAGCCCTCGGCGATCCTGCTCCTGGCCCAGGTGTCGGTCATCCTGCTGCTGCCGTTCCTGGAGGGCAACGGCTGGGGCCGGGCGGTCATCTCGCTGCTCAGCCTGACGGCCGTCATCATCGCCGTGTTCACCGTGCGCAGCACCCCGGCGCTGACCTGGCTGTCGGCGACCCTCGGGCTGCCGGCCGCAGCCTTCGAGGTCTGGAGCCTGGTCGACGACAACAACACCACGATCCTCGTGCTGGCCCACTCCGCCCTGGCGGTCTTCTACTTCTACACCGCATACGCCCTGATCTCCTACATGTTCGAGGACGCGTGGGTCACCAAGGACGAGTTGTTCGCGGTGGGTGCCTGCTTCACGGTGCTCGTCTTCGCCTTCGCCTACATCTACCTCGCCGTGCAGGAGATCTGGCCGACGTCCTTCCAGTCCTTCGAAGGCCCCGGTCGGCAGAGCTTCCTGGAGCTGATCTACCTCTCGGGCGCGAACCTCACCAGCGTCGGGCTCTCCGACGTCGGGCCGATCCGCGAGCAGGCCCGCGCCATCGTGACCATCGAGCAGCTCAGCGGGGTGCTCTACGTCGCGATGGTCATCTCGCGCCTGGTGGCGCTCACGGTGATGCGGGCCTGCCAGAACTCCTGAGCACGCTCAGCCGGGGATGCCGTCGAGGTCCTCGATCCTGGCCAGGCTCGGCCCGCGGGTGGCGCTGATCCGCACCGAGGCCTCCTCCACGTCGCCGAGGAGCCGCAGCGCGTTGCCACCAGCGAGTCCCGCCAGGTCCTGATCGCTCCACCCACGGTCGGCGAGCGCGCCGAGGAGACGCGGGTATCCGCTGACGTCCTCCAGGCCGTCGGGGAGCACGTCGACCCCGTCGTAGTCCCCGCCGAGGCCGATGTGCTCGATGCCGGCGACCTCGCGCACGTGCTCGCAGTGCGCGACGACGTCGGTGATGGTGGCCGTGGGGCGCGGCCCCTGCTGCCCGCCGGTGTCCCAGTCCGCGACGGCCTGTGAGACGAACTTGGGCACGAAGGTGACCATGGCGACCCCGCCGTTGTCGGTCAGCCGCTCCAGCACGTCGTCGGGCACGTTGCGGGGGTGGTCACACACGGCGCGCGCGGAGGAGTGCGAGAAGATCACCGGCGCGTCCGTGGTGTCGAGGGCGTCGCGCATGGTGTCGGCGGAGGTGTGCGAGAGGTCGACGAGCATGCCGAGCCTGTTCATCTCGCGCACCACCTCGTGCCCGAAGGGGGAGAGCCCGTGCAGCACCGGCTCGTCGGTGGCCGAGTCGGCCCACGGCACGTTGTCGTTGTGGGTGAGGGTGAGGTAGCGCACCCCGAGGGTGAACAGCATCCGCAGCGTGCCCATCGAGGAGTCGATGCTGTGCCCGCCCTCGGCGCCGATGAGCGAGGCGATCCGCCCGGAGGCCATGGCGCGCTCCACCTCTGCCCGCGACGTCGCCAGGGCCAGGTCCCCGGCATACCGCTCGGTCATCCGGTGCACCGCGTCGACCTGCTCGAGCGTGGCGGCCACGGCGGCGTCGCCCGCGAGCTCGGCGGGCACGTAGACCGACCAGAACTGGGCGCCCACCCCGCCCTCGCGCAACCGGGGGATGTCGGTGTGGGTCGGCTGGCCCGCGGTCGCGATGTCCAGCCTGGACCAGTCGTAGCCGACCCGTTCGCGAGCTTCCCACGGCAGGTCGTTGTGACCGTCGATGACGGGGTGCTCGGCGAGGAGCGCGCGGATGCGGTCGAGGGTCTCCGGTGCCATGGCACCGGACCCTACTCGCGGTCTCCCGGCGAGGCCTCTCGCAACTAGAGTGGCGCCCATGGCACCTCCAACGACCCGCGGTAGCGTCGCGCTGGTCACCCTCGGCTGCACCCGCAACGAGGTGGACTCCGAGGAGCTCGCGGGACGCCTCTCCGCGGAGGGGTGGACCCTCGTGGACGACGCCGCCGACGCCGACGTCGCGGTGATCAACACCTGCGGTTTCGTGGAGCAGGCCAAGAAGGACTCCATCGACACCCTGCTCGAGGCCTCGGACCTGAAGACCACGGGTCGAACCAGGGCCGTCGTCGCGGTGGGGTGCCTCGCGGAGCGCTACGGGCAGACCCTCGCCGATGAGCTGCCGGACGCAGATGCCGTGCTCGGCTTCGACTCCTACCGCGACATGTCCAGCCACCTCAGCGCCATCCTG
>JBDTDY010000154.1:0-4679 GCA_039922835.1 Ornithinibacter sp. | reverse complement strand
CGGGTGGGAGACGCCGTGGTCGGCTCCAACGGTCTCCCGACGCGGGTGATCGGGGTGTTTCCGCAGGGACGACGGCCCGTCTACCGGATCACGGCTCAAGATGGCGCATCGACGTTGGCCTGTGGTGAGCACCTCTGGACGGTCCGAACGCCTGAAGACAAGCGGCGCGACCGTTGGCGCACTGTGCAGACGGTCACCATGCTCGGACAGGAGCGAAGGGGCCACATCCGTCGCTTCGAGCTGCCGTTGGTCGACGCGGTGGAGTTCGTCCCTCAGACCGTGCCGATGGACCCGTACGCGCTGGGCCTCCTCCTCGGCGACGGGTGCATCACTGGTCAGACCACGCCGACCTTCACGACGACGGACCCCGAACTGGTCGACGCCCTCCAAGAGGCCTTCGACAATGTGGCGCTCCCTGTGGACCTCACGGCGAAGCCGGGGTTCCAGTACGTCTTGAAGCACCGAGGTGCCTCTCGCGGGGGCCTGCGGGTCGCAAACCCGGTCACAACCATCCTGCGCGACCTCGACCTCGACGGCACGACGTCCTCGACGAAGTTCGTCCCCAAAGCCTACCTGCTCAACTCTTCATGGGTGCGGCTCGCCGTGCTCCAGGGGCTTCTCGACACGGACGGGGGGCCGGTTCCGCAGCAGGACCGAACCTGCCGCGTCCAGTACTGCACCACGTCGTCACGGCTGCGTGACGACGTGGTCTTCCTCGTGCGCTCCCTGGGCGGCGTCGCCTACTGGCGTACGCGGCGTGCCGAAGGCCGTCCGCCGGGGCTGGCCAACGGCCGTCCGGTGCCGTACCGGAACGATGCCTACGTCGTCGACATCAGGCTGCCCGAGGGATATCAGCCATTCCGCATGAAGCGGAAGCACTCGGTGTACGAGAAGACGGGCGGAGGGCGCCCCATGCGCTACATAGAGCGTATCGAGCCGGTGGGTGAAGCCGAGACGATGTGCATCCAGGTTTCGGCCGCCGACTCGCTCTACGTGACCGACGACTTCCTCGTGACTCATAACTCTCTCAACGACGCGTTCATCATCCTCGACGAGGCGCAGAACACCACACCCGAGCAGATGAAGATGTTCCTCACCCGGCTCGGCTTCGGCTCCAAGATGGTCGTCACCGGTGACGTCACCCAGGTCGACCTCCCGGGTGGCAAGAGCGGACTGCGCCTGGTGCGCGACATCCTCACCGACATCGACGACGTGCACTTCGCCGAGCTCACCGCGTCCGACGTGGTGCGCCACCGGCTCGTCGGGGCCATCGTCGAGGCCTACGGCCGTTGGGACGAGAAGCAGCCGGGCGCACACACCCAGGCACAGGCCCCCCACCCGTGAGCATCGACGTGCTGAACGAGACCGAGTTCGTGCTCGACGAGCTCGAGCTGGTGGCCTGCGCCCGCTACGTCATGGAGCAGATGAAGGTGCACCCCCGCGCCGACCTCTGCCTGCGGCTGGTGGACGAGCCCGCCATGGAGACCCTGCACGTGCAGTGGATGGACCTCCCCGGGCCGACCGACGTCATGAGCTTCCCGATGGACGAGCTGCGGCCCGGACGCGACGGGCGCGAGCCCGAGGAGGGTGTCCTCGGCGACATCGTGCTGTGCCCTTCCGTGGCGCAGAAGCAGGCCCGGGATGCCGGCCACGCGACCGAGGAGGAGCTGCTGCTGCTCACGACCCACGGCATCCTGCACCTGCTCGGCTACGACCACGCGGAGCCCGATGAGGAGAAGGAGATGTTCGAGCTCCAGCGCCAGCTGTTGCTCACCTTCCTCGCCGCCCGCGGCCGCCCCAGTGCCTGAGCGCCGGGCACGGCGATGACCCGGCTCGTCACTGCGGCACTCCTCGCCACGCTGGTGGCCTTTCTCATCTCCATCGCGGAGGCGGCCTTCATGCGGATGTCCCGCGCCCGCGCCGGCGAGCTGCTGGACGAGGGTCGGCCCGGTGCCAAGGCACTGGTGCGGGTCGTCGGCGACACCGCGGCATACCTGTCGGTGCTCTCGTTCCTGCGGGTCATCGCGGAGTCCACCGTCGCCGTCATGGTGACCCTCGCAGTGGTCGATCGGGTGGACGGCACCTGGCAGCCGTTCCTCATCGCGATCGGCATCATGGCCCTGATCTCCTTCGCCGTCGTCGGTGTCTCGCCGGGAACCCTCGGCGCCCAGCACAGCACCCGCGTGGCGCTCGCCGCGGCACCGACCGCGATCTGGCTGCGGCGCATCCTCGGACCGTTCTCCCGGATGCTCATCGCGCTCACGAACGCCGTGACCCCCGGCAAGGGGTTCCGGGACGGACCGTTCGAGAGCGAGAGCGAGCTGCGCGACCTCGTCGACATGGCGCGCGACTCCTCGCTGATCGAGGCCGGCGAGCGCGAGATGCTGCACAGCGTCTTCGAGCTGGGGGACACCGTGGCTCGCGAGGTCATGGTGCCGCGCACCGACATGGTCGCGATCGACGAGGACCGATCCTGCCGCCAGGCGATGAGCCTGTTCCTGCGCTCGGGCTACTCCCGGATCCCGGTGGTGGGGGAGGACGTCGACGACATCATCGGCCTGCTCTACCTCAAGGACGTGATCCGCCGGGTCAACGCGGACCCCGATGCAGGGGCCCTCTCGATCACCGAGCTGATGCGGCCGATGCCCTTCGTTCCGGAGAGCAAACCGGTCGATGACCTGCTGCGCGAGATGCAGCGGGACCAGACGCACTTCGCGGTCGTGGTTGACGAATACGGCGGCACCGCAGGGCTGGTCACCATCGAGGACATCCTCGAGGAGATCGTCGGCGAGATCACCGATGAGTATGACCGTGAGTCCTCCGAGGTCGAGGATCTCGGTGACGGCCGGATGCGGGTGCTCGCCACGCTGCACGTCGACGACCTTGCCGAGCTCTTCGACGTCGACCTGGACGAGGACGAGGTCGACACCGTCGCCGGGCTCATGGGCAAGGTCACCGGCAGGGTGCCGATCCTCGGCTCGACGTGCGAGGTGGCAGGGTTGCGCCTGACCGCGGAGCGGATGTCCGGGCGGCGCCACCGGATCGAGACCGTCGTCGTCGAACGGGTGGCCACCGCAGCAGAGAACACCGACCTCGAGGAGCGCGCAGGATGACGGAGCCGGACCAGCCCTACCTCGCAGGGTTCGCGTGCCTCATCGGTCGCCCGAATGCCGGGAAGTCGACCCTGACGAATGCCCTCGTCGGCACCAAGGTGGCGATCACCTCCAGCAAGCCGCAGACCACGCGGCACACGATCCGCGGCATCGTGACCTCCGAGCGTCGCCAGCTGATCCTCGTCGACACCCCCGGCCTGCACAAACCGCGCACCCTGCTCGGTGAGCGGCTCAACGACCTCGTGCGCCTGACCCTGCTCGAGGTCGACGTCATCGGCTTCTGCCTCCCCTCCGACCAGCGCATCGGGCCCGGTGACCAGTTCATCGCCCGTGAGCTCGCCGAGCTGGGTCGCGGGAAGCGCACCCCGGTCGTCGCGATCGCGACCAAGTCCGACACCGTCGACCGGCAGCGCCTGGCCGAACACCTCATCGCCATCGACCGACTCGGTGACTGGGACGCGATCGTGCCCTGCTCGGCGACCCGTGGCGATCAGGTCACCGACGTCGCCGACGTGCTCTCCGAGCGTCTCCCGACCTCGCCGGGGCCGCTGTACCCCGACGGCGTGCTCACCGACGAGCCGGAGGCCGTGATGATCGCCGAGCTGGTCCGCGAGGCGGCACTGGAGGGCGTGCGCGACGAGCTGCCGCACAGCCTCGCGGTGGTGGTCGAGGAGATCACTCCGCGCGAGGGGCGCCCGGAGGACCGCCCGCTGCTCGACGTGCGGGTGAACGTCTTCGTGGAACGCGACTCCCAGAAGGCGATCGTCATCGGCCGCGGTGGCTCCAGGCTGCGCGAGGTGGGCACCAACGCCCGCCACGGGATCGAGGCGATCCTCGGCCAGCGCGTGCACCTGGACCTGCACGTCAAGGTCGCCAAGGACTGGCAGCGCGACCCGAAACAGCTCCGCAGGCTCGGCTTCTGACCTGACCTCGGGGGTATCAGCCCGGGGGGCGCGTGCTCCTGATGGTTGTCGGCGGACCTCCGTGCGGTGAACCATGGGGTCACCATCCGCGGGCGAGGAGCGAGTCATGACCGATGACGATGCCGTGCCAGCACTGCGCACGCACGACCTGTCGAGCGTGCCGCCGGAGGAGATCCGCTTCGGCGTGGTGATGAACGGGGGCGTGTCCCTCGCGGTCTGGATGGGTGGGGTCGCGCTGGAGCTGGACCACCTCGTGAAGGCGCATGCCGCGGGCACCGGGCCCTATGCCACCCTTCTCGCGCTCACCGGGTGCACTGCTCGCGTCGACGTCATCTCCGGCACCTCGGCGGGTGGAGTCAATGGGGCGGCCCTCGCACTCGCCCAGGCCAACGGGCTCGCCGACCTCGCCTCGCTGCGCGACGTCTGGGTCGAGCAGGGGCGCATCGAGACGTTGTTGCGCCAACCGTTCCGTGGGTCGCCGAGCTCGCTGCTCAAGGGCGACGACCACTTCCTCCCGCAGCTCAATGCCGCCCTGACGGCGTTGGCGGTGCCCTCCGCGCCGACCCGTGCACAGGAGGCGCCGATCGACCTGACCGTGATGACGACCGTGCTCCGCGGCAACCAGGAGGTGACCGTGGATGCC
>JBDTDY010000153.1:0-8572 GCA_039922835.1 Ornithinibacter sp. | reverse complement strand
TCGTCGCGGCGGGGGTCGGGCTGGGACTGGGCCTGGTCATCGCCCACCTGGCCACGGCATACCGCTGGTTCTCCCTCGTCACGTTCCTGGTGCTCGCTGCCACCTACTTCGTGCTCGGTGGCCCCGTCGCGGTGCGCGGCGACCTTCTCCTGGGTGTGATTCCCACCGGGCAGACGTTCCTCGACCTCGCCACCTGGTCGGTCACGGGGTGGAAGCGATGGTTGACCCTGCTGCCTCCGGTGGACGCCCGCGGACCGGTGCTCGCCCTTCCCTGGCTCGCCGGTCTCGTCGGCGGTGCCCTCACCCTCGGGGTGGCCCGCCGGTGGCGGAGCGTGCCGGCCACTGCGTTGGTGCCCCTGACCCTCCTCGTCGGGTCGATCGCGCTCGGCACCCTGGAGCCCGCTGCGCTGGTCGTGCAGGGCGTGGGGTTCGCCGTGGTGCTCGTGGCGTGGCTCGTCGTCCGCTCCCACCGGGGTCGTGCGCCCATCCAGAACGGCGCCGGTCGAGGGGCCCGCGTCGCCACGGGGGCGGTGCTCATCGGTCTCGCCGTCACGGCAGGGCTGGTCGCGTCGCCGCTGCTGCCGGGCACCGATCGGGCGCAGCGCCGCGAGGTGGTGCGCACCGGCCTGGTCCCACCGCTGGACGTGTCCCAGTTCGCGAGCCCGCTGCCGGGCTTCCGCCAGTACACCGAGCCGAACCCGGCGGAGCTCTACGACAAGGAGGTCCTGCGGGTCATCGGGTTGCCGACCGGTGCCCTCGTGCGGTTCGCGACCCTCGATGCCTATGACGGCCTCGTCTTCGGTGCCGCCGACCGCAGCACCGACGGTGTGCCCTTCCAGCAGGTGGGCTCGCGCATCGGCACCGCCCGCGGTGGCACCACCGTCGACGTCTCGGTGCAGGTGCCCGAGCGCGGCTACCTCGGCCCGTGGCTCCCGATCGTCGGGTCACCGACCCGCATCGAGTTCACCGGGCCTCGCGCGGACGCGCTCACCGACGAGCTCTGGCTCAACACCGACACCGAGACCGCGCTCGTTCCGGCGCAGCTGCGAGGTGGAGAGTCCGACATGATGACGGCGGTGCTCCCCGACCCCGCGCCGACCGAGCTGCCAGACCAGCTCGAGCTCGATGGCGGAGCCGCCTCGCCCACGGGGATGGACTTCCTCGACTCGCGCATCGATGCCTGGACCAACCGGGCGGATGGTTCATGGGCCAAGCTGCGCGCCGCCGCGGGGCAGATGCGCACGGAGGGCACCTACACCGACGGCGGCACGCCCAACAGCTTCGAGAAGGTCTACCTCCCCGGCCACACCGTGGCGCGGCTCTCGCGCTTCGTCGGCTCGACCAAGCTTGCCGGCAACGACGAGCAGTATGCCGCGACGCTCGCCCTCGTCGCCCGTCGCCTGGGCATCCCTTCCCGGGTCGTCATGGGCGCGGAGCCGGAGGCCGACGGGCGGGTGCTCGGCAAGGACGTGCACGCCTGGGTGGAGGTGCGGCGCGCCGACGGCTCGTGGTTCGCGCTGCGCTCGCAGACGTTCGTGCCGAGTCGCGACAAGACCCCGAGTGAGCAGCAGCTGCTCTCCGAGGAGCAGAAGGTGGGCGCCCAGGTGCCACCTCCGGCGGGGGTCAACCCGCCCTCGCTTCTCCAGGGCCCGGACCAGGCGCAGAACGCCACCGACATCACCAAGCGCAAGAAGAGCCCCTTCGACGTCGGCGCCTGGCCCTGGTGGCTCAAGCTGCTCGTGCTCGGTCTGCTCCTGCCCGCGCTCGTCATCGCCGTCGCCTTCTTCCTCCTCCGGTGGCTCAAGACCCGTCGTCGGCGCAGGCACTCCAGCACCGGGCCTGTCCCGGCGCGGGTGGCCTGGGTGTGGCGCGACCTCGTCGCCGAGGCCCGATCCCTCGGGGTGCCCGTTCCCCGTGGGGTGACGCGCCGCGAGCAGGCCACCTCGCTCGCGGGTGCCGGGGTCGGAGGAGCCCCGGTGCTCGCCGCCCGGGCCGACGCGGTGGTGTTCGGGCCCGGGGAGGGATCGCAGGAGCAGTCCGAGCGGTGCGCGGAGGCTGCCGGCGTGGTCCGCGGTGAGCTGCGCGCCGGCGTCAGCCGCTGGGCCAGGCTGCGCTCCGATGCCGACCCGCGCCCGCTCCTCGTCAGACCCGAGGGCAGCAGGCTGCGGCGACCGTCACGGCCTCGGCTCCCCGGCATCCGCCGCCTGACCCCGACCCCGACCCCGGACTGACCGACTCCTGTCAACAATCGACCCATAGGTCAGTTCTCCACGCGGGAAAGGGCACCCTCGGCGACCCCCTGACAGCGCGATGCCGCCCCCGCGCGGTGCGTGGACGGCATCCCGGATGCTGCGTGGCGAGGTCCGCGGTCAGCGGGTCTCCTCGCCGCGGATGAAGGCCTCGAGCTTGGCGCGACCGAGGTCGTCGGGGCGCTGCTCCGGCGGGGACTTCATCAGGTAGGACGACGCCGAGAGGAGGGCGCCGCCGATGCCGCGGTCCATGGCGATCTTCGCGGCGCGGATGGCGTCGATGATGATGCCGGCCGAGTTGGGGGAGTCCCAGACCTCGAGCTTGTACTCCAGGTTGAGCGGCACGTCGCCGAAGGCGCGACCCTCGAGGCGCACGTAGGCCCACTTGCGGTCGTCCAGCCACGCGACGTAGTCGGACGGGCCGATGTGCACGTTGCGGTCCTCGGTCTTGCCGGCGAGTGCACCGGTGAGGTTGGAGGTGACGGCCTGGGTCTTGGAGACCTTCTTGGACTCCAGGCGCTCGCGCTCGAGCATGTTCTTGAAGTCCATGTTGCCGCCGACGTTGAGCTGGTAGGTGCGGTCCAGCTGCACGCCGCGGTCCTCGAACAGCTTCGCCATGACGCGGTGGGTGATGGTGGCGCCGACCTGGCTCTTGATGTCGTCACCGATGATCGGCACGCCGGCAGCCTCGAACTTCGCGGCCCACTCGGGGTCGGAGGCGATGAAGACGGGGAGGGCGTTGACGAAGCCGACGCCGGCGTCGATGGCGCACTGGGCGTAGAACTTGTCCGCCTGCTCCGAGCCCACCGGGAGGTAGGAGACGAGCACGTCGACCTTGGTCTCCTTGAGCACCGCGACGATGTCGACCGGCTCGGCGCCGGACTCGTCGATGGTCTGGCGGTAGTACTTGCCCAGGCCGTCGAGGGTGTGGCCGCGCTGCACGGTGATCCCGGTGGTGGGGACGTCGGCGATCTTGATCGTGTTGTTCTCCGAGGCGCTGATGGCCTCGGCGAGGTCCTTGCCGACCTTCTTGTCATCGACGTCGAAGGCTGCGACGAACTCGACGTCATTGACGTGGTAGTCGCCGAACTTCACGTGCATCAGGCCGGGGACGGTCACCGTCGGGTCGGCGTCCTGGTAGTAGTGCACGCCCTGGACGAGGGACGACGCACAGTTTCCGACGCCGACGATGGCGACACGGATTGTTCCCATGTGTTTTTCTCCTGTGGGTCTGGATGGGTGGATGGTGTTGCGGTATGCCGGTGCGCCGGGGTCGGCGGCCGGTGCACCTACGGCTGGGGGCCGGGGTCGGTGGGGTGGCGCCGCTCGGCGTCGATGAGCTCGCTGAGCCAGCGCACCTCGCGCTCGCTGGTCTCCTCGCCGTACTGCTGCAGGGCGGAGGTGTAGGCGTCGAGGCGCTCGCGGCCCCGGGCGGCGCGCTCACGGACCCGTTCGAGGTCCTCCTCGACGCGGGAGCGACGACCTTCCAGGATGCGGATGCGCACCTCCCGCTCGGTGCGGGTGAAGAATGCGAACCGCACGTCGAAGCCGTCGTCGTCGTAGGACGTCGCGTCGGTGCGCGCGACGAGGTCGGCGAAGTGCTCCTTGCCGGTCGCGGTGAGCTCGTAGACGACCCGGGCGCGCTTGCCGCTGGGGCCGAGCGGGTCCGTCGTCTGCGCGATGAGGCCGCGGTCGAACAGGCCCTTCAGGGCCGGGTAGAGCGTGCCGTAGGACAGGGCGCGGAAGGGGCCGAGGGCGGTGTTGAGCCGGCGCCTCAGGTCGTAGCCGTGGGTGGGCCCCTCGTGCAGCAGCCCGAGCACGGCGAACTCCAGCAGGTGGGCGCGGCGTGAGACCACGGGAACCTCCTCGAGTGCGGGAACCGACCTGACATACCGGCCGTTTGTCAGGTCGAACGTAACACAGATATATCGGTCCGATATATCGACGACGAAGGCTGCGAGAGGCCCCACAGGCCTCAGGACGGCTGCTGCATTCAGGTTGCGCCCAGTTTCACCCCCATACTTGTTGGTGGGCGTCGTCCACGGCGAACGCCCCCTCCCCCTTGATCCCCACCCCGGAAGTCGCATGAGTCAACGTCACCCGAACACCCGCGCCAAGGCCAACGGCCCCTCTGGCGCGTCCTCGAAGGGCTCCTCCGCGAGGGCCGGAAAGCGATCACGCAAGGGCACCTGGTTTCGTCGCGGGCTGTGGACGCTGCTGGCCCTCTTCCTCGCCGGGGTGGCCGCCCTCGGCGTCGCCTATGCGCTGACCGACATCCCCAAACCCAACGAGATCGCCACGGCCGAGGCGTCGATCGTCTACTACGCCGACGGCAAGTCCGAGATGGCCCGGCTCTCCGACGCCGAGGGCAACCGCCAGTCGGTGCCGCTCGCGCAGGTCAGCAAGGACATGCAGCACGCGATCCTCGCGGCGGAGGACAAGAACTTCTACTCCAACAACGGCATCTCACCAACGGGCATCGCCCGCGCGGTGTGGGTCGCGGTCAAGGGTGGCCAGGCCACCCAGGGTGGCTCGACGATCACCCAGCAGTACGTGAAGAACTACTTCCTCACCCAGGACCGCACGCTGACCCGCAAGGCCCGCGAGATCCTCATCTCCCTCAAGATCGACCGGCAGCAGTCCAAGGACCAGATCCTGGAGAACTACCTCAACACCATCTACTACGGCCGCGGTGCCTACGGCATCGAGAGCGCGGCCCGGGCCTACTTCAGCATCGGCGCCGCCAAGCTCGACCCGGCCCAGAGCGCCTTCCTGGCCTCCGTCATCCGCGGCCCCTCGTTCTACGACCCGGCCCTGGGTGTGGAGCAGAAGGCGAACGCGCAGAAGCGCTCCGGTTTCGTGCTCGACGCCATGGTCGAGAAGGGCTGGCTCACTGCTGCGCAGCGCACGGCTGCGACCTTCCCGGAGACCAAGAAGTACAGGCCGCGCACCCTCGGCGGCACGAACGGTTACATCGTCGACGTGATCAAGAAGGAGCTCATCTCCAAGCACAAGCTCACCGATGCCGACATCCAGCGCGGCGGGCTGCGGATCATCTCCACGATCCAGAAGCCGAAGCAGGCGGATGCCGTGAAGGCGGTCAGGGACGAGCGCCCGCAGGACACCCCTGACGTGCACGTCGGTCTTGTCTCGATCACCCCCGGCGACGGTGCCATCGAGGCGCTCTACGGCGGTGAGGACTTCGCCAAGCGGCCCCAGAACGACGCCACGCAGAGCAAGATGCAGGCCGGCTCGACCTTCAAGATCTTCACCCTCATCGCGGCGTTGCAGAGCGGTGACGTCGCCACGGCATCCCGCTTCTCCGGCGCGAGCCCGCAGTACTTCAAGGAGTTCGCCGACGCCGGCGCCAGCACCGATGCGGGGCGTCGGGGCAGGGTGAAGAACTTCGGGAACGAGGGCTTCGGCTCCATCGACCTGCTCCAGGCGACGAAGCACTCCGTCAACACCGTCTTTGCCCAGCTCAACATCGAGGCAGGACCCAAGCAGACGATGAAGGCCGCTGAGGCGGCCGGCGTGCGCTCCCCGCTCGAGGCCAACATGGCGAACGTGCTGGGCACCGACTACGTCACGGTGATGGACATGGCCACGGCATACGCCACCATCGCCGCCGAAGGGGTGCGTGCGGATCCGTACATCGTCAAGGAGATCCGCTTCCGCGACGAGAACGTGCCCACGATCAAGGCCAAGCCCGTCACCAAGCGGGTCTTCGACAAGGACCTCATGACCGATGTCATCGAGTGCATGACCCAGCCCGTGCAGGGCGGCACCGCGCAATACGTCGGCCAGAACCTCGGCAGGCCGGCAGCCGGCAAGACCGGGACCTCCGAGAGCTTCCGCTCGGCATGGTTCGACGGTTACGTGCCACAGCTCGCCGCCGCAGTCGGCCTCTATCGCTCCGACAAGAACGGCAGCGAGCTCGCCATGGAGAACCTGCCGAATGCCGGGTCGATCACCGGTGGCACGTATCCCGTCCGGATCTGGACCGCCTACATGAAGGCGGCGCTGGACGGCACCAAGGTCGAGCAGTTCCCCACGGCGGCGCACATCAACAAGAACGCGCGCCCCAAGCCCCCGGTCGTGACCCAGCGCCCGGTGGTGACCCAGCCACCGGCACCCACGACGAGCGCCGCGCCCACCACGAGCGCCCCGCCGCCTCCGCCCACCACGAGCGCCCCGCCGCCCCCGACGGTGGCGCCAACGCCGACGGCGGAGCCGAGCACCCCGCCGCCGACTCCTACGGTCAAGCCCACCAAGCCGGGCAAGCCGTCACCGAGTCCAACCGCCTCGGTGGCTCCTGCGCCACCCCCAGGCTGACGTCGGGGGCCGGGACGACTTGGGGTATGCCGTCCCGGCCGGTATCCTGCAGCGGTTGCCCTCGACGTGCCTGTGGACGAACCCAGCGCGATGTCGGCAGCAGTGCATACCCTCCTGTCACGGAGAGACCGTGACCGCTTAGACCAAAGGAGGCGGGTTAACGCATGCGTCAGTACGAACTCATGGTCATCCTCGACCCAGAGCTCGACGACCGGACCGTCCAGCCCTCGCTGGACAAGTTCCTCAAGGTGGTGACGACCGACGGTGGCACCGTCGACACCGTCGACATCTGGGGACGACGTCGTCTTGCCTACGAGATCAAGAAGAAGTCCGAGGGCATCTACGCCGTCGTCAACTTCACCTCCGAGCCGGCGACGGCCAAGGAGCTGGATCGTCAGCTCGGCCTCAACGAGTCGGTCATGAGGACCAAGCTCATGCGCCCCGGCGCCTGAGCCAGTCCTCTCCACACGCACATCGTCGGAACCACTCCTAAGGGGACCTGACCCATGGCAGGCGAGACCACCATCACCATCGTCGGCAACCTGACCGCCGACCCAGAGCTCCGGTTCACGCCCTCGGGCGCTGCCGTCGCGAACTTCACCGTGGCCTCCACGCCGCGCACGTTCGACCGGCAGAGCAACGACTGGAAGGACGGGGAGACGCTCTTCATGCGCTGCTCCGTCTGGCGCGACGCGGCCGAGAACGTCGCCGAGTCCCTGCACCGGGGCACGCGCGTCGTGGTGACGGGTCGCCTGAAGTCCAGGTCCTATGACACCAAGGAGGGCGAGAAGCGCACCGTCATCGAGCTCGACGTCGATGAGGTCGGCCCCTCGCTGCGCTATGCGTCGGCGAAGGTCACCAAGGCGGAGCGCGGTGGGTCCGGTGGCGGCTTCGGCGGCCAGGGGTCCCAGGGCGGCCAGGGTCAGAGCGACCCGTGGGCGACCGGGGGCTCGGCTCCGGCCCAGCAGGGTGGCGGTCAGGGCAGCTGGGGTGGCCAGCAGGCTCCCCAGCAGCCCCAGAGCGCTCCTGCGGCCGGTCAGCAGGGCGCTCAGCAAGGTGGCTGGGGCCAACAGGCTCCCGGCTACGACGAGCCCCCGTTCTGAGCCAGCACGCCGTAGGACGAGTGCGACACCGGTGACGGCGGCCCCCACGGCGCTCACCACCACATCACGACACACACCATCCCTGGGAGACCAGGGCTCATCCGCTGGGGAAGGTCCCGGCAGAAGGAGAGCACCACGATGGCCAAGCCCGCCATTCGCAAGCCCAAGAAGAAGGCCAACCCGCTCAAGGCGGCGAAGGTCGAGAACATCGACTACAAGGACTCCGCGCTCCTGCGCAAGTTCATCTCCGACCGCGGCAAGATCCGTGCGCGTCGGGTGACCGGTGTGTCCGTCCAGGAGCAGCGCCTCATCGCCAATGCCGTCAAGAACGCGCGCGAGATGGCTCTGTTGCCGTACTCGAGCTCGTCCCGCTGACGGCTGAGAAGGAGCCAGACACCATGAAGGTCATCCTCACCCACGAGGTCACCGGCCTCGGTACCGCCGGTGACGTCGTCGACGTCAAGGACGGCTACGCCCGCAACTTCCTCTTCCGTCGCGGTCTCGCGACGGCGTGGACCAAGGGCGGCCAGAAGCAGGTCGACGCGATTGCCAAGGGCCGTGAGGTCCGCGCCGTGAAGTCCCTCGAGGAGGCCCAGTCGATCAAGGGCAACCTGGAGTCCAAGGCCGTCACGGTCGCAGCGCACGCCGGCACGAGCGGTCGCCTGTTCGGCGCCGTCTCCACCGCCGACATCGCGGCTGCCGTCAAGGCCGCGGGCGGACCGGAGCTGGACAAGCGCAAGATCGAGGTCCCCACCCCGATCCGCCAGGTCGGCGCGTACACCGCGCTCGTCCGCCTCCACCCGGAGGTCCAGGCGACCGTGGCGCTCGACGTCGTCGCCGGCTGACGCACCCGCACGACCCAGCAGCACCCTTCGAGGGCCCCGG
>JBDTDY010000152.1:0-3681 GCA_039922835.1 Ornithinibacter sp. | reverse complement strand
CGCGCCAGACGCAGCAGTCGCTGGTCTCCCTCGCGGACGCGGAAGTACAGCCCCAACGTCGTCAGGACGTAGACGACGACGAGTCCGTAGAGCAGCAGGTCGGTTCCTCGAGCGACTCCCACCGCCTCCGCTGCGATCTGGGTGACGCTGGGGAAGATGATCGACACGATCGCGACCAGGAAGAGGAAGAACGCCAGGACTCGGGCTCCCGCTCGAAGCTCGACGCGACTGCGATGCCGAAAGAGCACGACGAGCGCAGCGACCGCCGCGACGACGAGCAGGAACTTGACCCACTGCATCAGCGATGGCCTCTCAGCAGCCGGTTGACGACGATGTCGACACCGATGTTGACCGAGTTGATCGACCGCTGGCCCTTGCTGCGGGAGTAGTCGGTGTAACGGACGGTCACGGGGAACTCCTCGTAGGAGGTGCCGTGTTGGTTGATCCGCGTCAGGAACTCACTCGCCCACGCCATGTCGTTGGAGCGGAGCTGAAGGACCTCCGCGAAACTGCGTCGAAACACCCGCAGTCCCTGGTGGGCGTCGGTCAGCGCGACACCGGATGTCACGCGCTCGAACACCGTGGCAGCACGGAGCAGCGCTCGCCGGCTCTTGGTCATCCCCTCCGCCGACCCGAGGAACCTCGATCCGATGAGGACCTCGGTGTCGACGGTGCGCATGTATTCGACCATCGCCACGGCGTCCTCGACGCGGTGCTGACCGTCCGCGTCGAACGTCACGAACAGGTCAGCGCCGGCATCGCGCAGCGCAAACTCCACACCTGTCTGGTATGCCGCGCCGGCACCGAGGTTGATGGGGTGCCGCACCAGCCGGGCTCCGCCGACGCGCAGCTCGTCCGCCGAGCCGTCGGTCGATCCGTCGTCAACCCCCACGACGTTCGGGAAGAACTCCCTCAGCGACTCGATGACTCCCCGGACGACGGGTGCCTCGTTGTAGGCGGGGACGATGATCCACACGTCCTCGTTGGAGGTGCTCGGGACGACCAGCTCATCGGTCATGGGCTCATCGACACTCATCGGCTCTGGGTGCCCTTCCCGTATATTTGGCCTTCTTCTGACGTTCCCTGCCCGCGGGCGCCCTCAGGACGCCATCCCACATGCTACAAGGAGCCCCGTGACCCCTGACGCATCCGTGATCATCTTGGGGTTCGGTCGAGAGGAGTTCCTGGAGAAGGCGCTCGACGCCGTCGTGCGCGACCTCCGCCCCGGAGACGAGGTGATCCTCGTCGACAACGGTATCGAGGACGCAGCGGGGCGCCGGGGAGGGTGGCCGGCCGTCGTGCAGGTGCTGGACCCGGGGGAGAACACCGGCTTTGCCGGGGGTTGTCGCCACGGGGTGCAGGCCGCAGCAGGCGAGGTCCTGGTCTTCGTCAACTCCGATGCGATCATCCGACCGCAGGCCATCTCGCACCTGGTCCGCGTCGCGACTCTGCCCGACGTGGGAATCGCCGGTGGGTGCCTGCGCCTCGCGGCCGAGCCCGAGCTGGTGAACAGCGTGGGAAACCCGTTGCACTTCTCCGGCATCACCTGGGCCGGGAGCTGCGGGGAGGACGCCGCGTTGCACCGGGAGTCCAAGGACGTCGCAGTGGCCACCGGCGGTCTCTTCGCGATGCGGCGGGCCGTCTGGGACGACCTTGGTGGGTTCGATCCCATGTACTTCGCCTACCACGAGGACACCGACCTCTCGATCCGTGCCTGGCTCACGGGTCGGCGGGTGGTCTATGTGCCGGATGCGGTGGCCGACCACCACTACGAGTTCGGCCGCTCTCCCCTGAAGATGTACCTCCTCGAGCGCAACCGGCTGATCACGGTGCTGACGGACTACCCGGCTCCGCTGCTCCACCGCGTCATCCCAGCCATGCTCGTCGTCGAGCCGCTGCTCCTCGTGCAGGCGCTCCTGCAGGGGTGGGGCCGCCAGAAGGTCTCCTCGATCTCCTGGATCATCCGCCACGCCGGATGGCTTCGCGATCGTCGACGCACGGTGCAGGCAGCGGTGACGACGCCGGGGGCACTCCCCCCCTTGTTGGTCACTCGGATCGAGCCCCCCATGGTCGAGCCGCCACCTGGCATGTCTCTCGTCAACGCAGCCCTTGCCCTGTATGGTCGCCTCGCCAAGCTGGGCAGCGCCGCGTGACGGCTCAGAGCGTCTCCTTCCGGCGAGGAACGGTCAAGGTTGCTCTTGGCGTCGCGTCCTTCGGTGTGGCGAACTACGTCTTCCTCGCGGGGGCGACTCGACTGCTCGGCCCCGCCGGCTACGCCCAGTTCATGGTCTTCTGGGGGCTGGTGTACGGCCTTGGGCTGGGGCTCTGCCTGCCCTTCGAGCAGGAGATCAGCCGCCGGATCTCCATCACGCGTTCCACCGGATCCCCCACAGGGCCGACGCTGCGGGCGGCCTACCGCACGACCGGAATCGCCTCGATTCTGCTCACCGTCGTCACGATTCCCGTCGCCATGGTCTACTCCGATCCCGGTGACGTCCCCACCGTCGTGGCGCTGTGCGGAGCCTCCTACCTGGCACTCGCCATGGCATATGTCTCCCGCGGAGCCCTCTCGGGCAGCGGGCAGTTCGGTCGGTATGCGGTCCAGTTCGGGATCGAGGGGCTCGTGCGCGTGCTCGCGGTCGTCCTGGTGGCCACTGCGATCGTTCGGGCGAGCATCCCCGCCTTCGCGCTGGCCGTGCCGGTGGCCCTCATGGCCGGCGTCTTCGCCACGACGAGCTTGGTCGTGCGAGGGGCGCCAGCACTGGAGATGCGCGTCCTCGTTCGCTCACTTGCGCCGATCATCGTGAGCTCGATGATCGTCCAGTCCCTGATCAACCTCGGCCCGGTGACCATCAACTTGCTCACGGACGCCTCTGAACGCGCTCTCGCAGGCTCATTCCTGGCTGCCGCAGTGGTGACGCGCATTCCGATCCTCGCCTTCAGCGCGGTCCAGGCGGTGCTGATCCCGCGGCTGGTCCGCTCGGTCATGGCCCAGGACCATCGAGATTTTCGTCGAGGGCTGGTCGTCGTGCTGCTTCCCACGATCGGCATCGGCGTGCTCGGGATGCTCGCGTGGCTCGTGGTGGGTCCTGCGCTCCTTCACCTCTTGGCGGGCGCGGAGTACAACCTCCCCCGTGGAGACTTCGTCATCCTCGCCATCGGGGTCGCCCTGTATCTCGTCTGCAACGTTCTCCAAGCGGCAGCTTTGGCGTTGGGTGAGCACCTGCGGATGATGCGCTCCTGGCTCCTCGGCGCGGTGTCCTTCGTCGCGGCGAGCGTGCTTCCCCTGACCCCCACCCACGCCGTCGGATGGGCGATGGTGGCAGGGTTCGGGGTCGCGGCGGTGGCGCTCGGGCTTGTCGTCAGGCAGCGGATGACGCACCAGCAACTGGGGTGGTCCCCCACTCAGCCGCCGATGCGGTAGAGCGTCATGCCACCATTCTTCGTCACGTGGATCGGCGTCCACGTCGGGGGAATCGTCGGGTTCTGCTCGCGCCAGCTCGAGAGCGCGCTCACGCAGAAACGACACGGCGCATGAAGGGTGTTGACCAACAGGGCGTAGTCCCCGGGCAAGGGTTCGGCTCCCTTCGCGGTGATGATTCGGGGAGTGAACTGCCACGTCTTGTCCCCCCCGAGAGGCCCGCGCTGGTAGACGGGCAGGATCCGCACGGTTCGGGCGTC
>JBDTDY010000151.1:0-19139 GCA_039922835.1 Ornithinibacter sp. | reverse complement strand
CCGCGGATCGGTGAGTTGCCGCCCTCGCTGGTGGCTGCGGTGGCCCGGGGGGCCCCTGCCTCACGGGGTGTGGGGGTGGAGGAGCGGTGCTCCGCCGTGGTCTCGCTCCCCGACTGGCCGGCCGCGGCGGCATCCGCCTCCACGGCCTTGCGGCTCGTGGGTGCCGACGGGGGCTGGCTGGATGCCGGCGCCGCAGGGGCCGTGCCACTCCCGTTGGCGCTCGCAGCGTCAGCCGCGGGGGCGCGGGTGGTGGTGCTGGCAGACAGGCCGTGGGCGGCTTCTCCGGGCTCGTAGTCCTTGAAGAAGTCCCACCACGCCTTGTCGACGCTGTTCTTGTCCTTGGTGTATTGCTCGTACAGCTCATCGACCAGCCACTCATTCGGTCCGAAGGAGGTCAGGGGGTCGCTGGACGGGGACTGCTCGGCCACGGCTATGCGCCTCTTTCTCGGCTCATCTGCTGCGAGGAATGGGTACCTCGCCCAGCCTAGCCCTGCAGCCGACCCCGTTCCCCGAAGGCGGTGCGTCCGGTGTGGGAACTGGGACGAAAAACGCGACGGCCGGTGCCGCGGAGAACCCCGGCACCGGCCGTCGTGGCCACCAACGCGTGCGTCAGCTGATGTCGCTGCGGGTCGTCCGCCGGATACCGAGCCCGGAGAGGACCACGGCGTAGGCGATGAGGACCAGGGCTCCCCCCCACCACTCGAGCCGCACGTCCTCACTGCTCTGCGAGATGCCGTTGACCACCGCGCTGGTGGCCTGTGAGGGGAGGTACTCGGCGATGTGCTCTCGCCCGAACTCCCACGCGCTCAGCGCCAGACCCAGGAGTGGCTCGACAATCCAGGCCACCCCGATCCCGATGAGCAGGGCCGCCACCTGGTTCGGGATGAGGATGCCGATGCCGAGCCCGATCAGGGCCCAGAGTCCCAGCACGAGCAGGCTGAGGGCCAGGGAGCGGATCACCTCCGAGGAGGGGAAGAGCGGGCGGTCGATGAGGGTCAGGCCGACCGCGCCGACCGCGACCGACCCGATCAGGCTGATCAGGCCGTAGACCGCCCCGATGCCGATGAGCGAGACGACCTTCGCCAGCATCGCCCGCGCGCGTCGGGGCGTCGCGAGAAAGGTGGCGGTGATCGTCTTGTGCCGGTACTCCGAGCCGATCGACAGCACGCCGATGGTGAGCATCAGCAGGTAACCGACGCTGATGCCGGACGTGTAGACCGTGTTCGCGATCTGGGTGTCGTCGCCGACGATCGGTGTGCCCCCGGGGCCACCCGTTGTGCCCTGGTGCACGACGAAGGTGAAGAGGGCGGCGAAGGCCCCGCCTGCCAGGAAGATCGCGATGGCCATGCCCCACCAGAGGCGGGTGGTGAAGAACTTGCGGAACTCGGAGCGGATCGCGGGGATCACAGGTTGGCCCCTTCCTCGCCGGTGACGGCATCTCGTTCGCGAGGTGCCCCGTCGCCGGGCGTCTCGTTGCGGTTGGTGCCCTCGGTGAGCTCGAAGAAGAGCGCCTCCAGGTCTGCCTTCTTGGCGGCCAGTCCGTAGATCGGCAGCCCCGCCCGCAGGGCGACGTCCCCGACCAGCCGCAGATCCGTGGTGTCGGCGACCAGGGTCCCGTCCGCACCGATGGTGCTCGTCACGTCGGCCACGCGCAGCGCACCCGCGAGACGCTCGGGTTCCGAGGTCGAGACGACTGCTCCGGGGGTGCCGTGCAGCTCGTTGATCGGCCCGGAGCGCACCAGCTTGCCGTTGGCGATGATCACGACGTCGTCAACGGTCTGCGCGACCTCCTGGAGGAGGTGACTGGAGATGAGGATGGTCTTGCCCTCGCCGCTGAGGTGTCGCAGGAAGCCGCGCAGCCAGCGGATGCCCTCCGGGTCGAGCCCGTTGGCCGGTTCGTCGAGGACGAGGACCTTCGGGTCGCCGAGGAGCGCGCCGGCCAGCCCGAGCCGCTGGCGCATGCCCATGCTGTACTCACCGGCCCGCTTGCGAGCAGCAGCCGGGATGCCGGTGAGCTCCAGGAGCTCGTCCACCCGGCGCAGCGGGACCGAGCCGGCGTCGGCCAGCACCCGCAGGTGGTCCCGGCCACTGCGACCGGGGTGGAAGTTCGTGGCTTCGAGGGCGGCGCCGACGGTGCCGAGCGGGTCTGCGAGGTCGACGTATCGGCGCCCGTCGATGGTGGCGGAGCCTCCGCTGGAGTGCACCAGCCCGAGGAGCATCCGCAAGGTGGTGGTCTTCCCCGCCCCGTTCGGGCCGAGGAACCCCGTGATCCGCCCCGGTTCCACGTCGAAGGAGAGATCGTCGACGGCGACGAAGGACCCGAACCGCTTGGTCAGGCCGTGGACCTCGATGCGCGCCCCGGTCACCGGGGCCGCGCTGGTCATGGTGTGCCTCGTGGTGTCATGCCACGAGTGTTTCAGGCTGACGCCGCGGGAGGGTCAACCCCCCGATGGACCAGAGTGGTTCGGGCACGGATGGGGAGTTCGCCCGGGTCGCCCGTAGGATGGCGCGCACCATGACCGAGTGGCTCCTCCTCCTCGTCGGCGTCGTCCTCACGCTCGGCACCGCCCTGTTCGTCGCCGCAGAGTTCTCTCTCGTGGCCCTGGACCGGCCCACCGTGCAGCGCGCCGTCGATGCCGGTGAACCCGGCGCGCGCTCCGTGCTCCAGTCCCACCGCCGCCTGTCCACCCAGTTGTCCGCCTGCCAGGTCGGCATCACACTGACCACGCTCGTCCTGGGGTTCCTCGCGAGCCCCTCGATCGGGGTGCTGCTCGCAGGACCGCTCCAGGGCCTCGGCCTGGGTGAGTCGGTCGCGGGGAGGGTGTCCACCGTCCTGGCGATGCTCATCGCCACGGTCTTCTCGATGATCGTCGGCGAGATGGTCCCCAAGACGCTGGCGATCTCGCTGCCGTTGGAGACCGCGAAGGTGGCTGCAGGACCGGTTCGCTGGTTCGCGGTCGCCACCAAGCCCATGATCGCCGTGCTCAACGGGGTCGCCAACCGCACGCTGCGCGCCCTGGGCGTCGAACCGCAGGAGGAGCTCTCCGCGGCCCGGAGCCCGGCCGAGCTCGCCTCGCTGGTGCGAACCTCCGCGGAGGCCGGCACCCTGGACCGCGGCACCGCCAGGCTGGTCACGGCATCCCTGGGGTTCGGAAACCAGACAGCGGCCGACGTGATGACACCGCGCTCGCGAGCGACCGCGATCGAGCGAACCGCAAACTCGGCCGACCTCATCGCCCTCGCCCGGCACACCGGCCACTCCAGGTTCCCGGTGCTCGGTGCGGACTGGGACGACATCGACGGCGTCGTGCACGTCAAGCGTGCCATCGCGGTGCCCTTCGAACGTCGGGCCGACGTTCCGGTGTCAGCCCTGATGGTCGCCCCGGTGCTCGTGCCCGAGACCCTGCGCCTGGACCCGCTCCTGCTTCAGCTGCGTCAGGGTGGCATGCAGTTGGCGATCGTGGTGGACGAGTACGGCGGCACCTCTGGCGTGGTGACGCTGGAGGACCTGGTCGAGGAGATCGTCGGTGAGGTGAGCGACGAGCACGACCGCTCCCAGACCACCTTCCGTCAGCACAGGGACGGCGCCTGGACCGTGCCCGGGATGTGGCGCCCGGACGAGGTGCGGGGCCGTGTCGGTGCGCCCATCCCCGACGGTCCCGCCTACGAGACGGTGGGGGGCTGGGTGATGGCCACCCTCGGTCGGGTGCCCGAGGTCGGGGACACGGTCTCCATCGACGTCTGGTCGGCGCACGTCGTCGACATGGACGGGCATCGGGTCGACCGGGTGCGCCTCGAACGCGCGCCGGTACCGGTTGAGCAGGGGGAGGGCAGCCGATGACCACGGTGCTGATCACCATCGTGCTCCTCGCAGCCAACGCCTTCTTCGTGGGCGCCGAGTTCGCCGCGATGTCCGCTCGCCGCAGCCAGCTCGAACCCTTGGCGGAGGCGGGGAGCAAGCGTGCGGCCGTCGCCCTCGAGGCGTTGCAGCGCACCGGCATCCTGCTCGCCACGGCCCAGCTGGGGATCACGGTGTGCTCGGTGCTGCTGGGCGCGGTCTCCGAGGCTGCACTGCACCACGCCTTGGAGCCGGTCGTGGCGCGCCTGGGGTTGTCCGGCGTGGTGACCGACGCGGTCGCGCTCGCCCTCGCGCTGGCCATCGTCGTCTTCCTCCACGTGGTCTACGGCGAGATGATCCCGAAGAACCTCTCGATCGCCCGGCCGGACCGGGCCGCCGTTGCGCTGGTCCCGCCGCTCGTCGCGGTGTCGCGCGTGGTCGCCCCGGTCATCCACCTGATGGACTGGCTGTCCAAGGCGCTGATTCGGCTCTTCGGCGTCGAGCCCAGGGATGAGCTGGCGTCGGCCTTCACCGCGGAGGAGGTCGCCCACATCCTCGACGAGTCTCGCCACGAGGGGCTGGTGGGAGATGACCCCTACGAACGACTCGGTGCAGCACTGGAGTTCAGTGACAAGAATGCCGCCGACGTCGGTGTCTCCCTCGACGTGCTGATCACGGTGACTGCCGACGCCACTCCGACGGAGGTTGAGCGGCTCGTCGCGAAGCACGGCTTCTCCCGCTTCCCCGTCGTGGACCGCGCGGGGGACCTCGGCGGCTACCTGCACCTCAAGGACGTGCTCTACGCGGACGAGGCCGAGCGCCATGAGCCGATCCCCGGCAAGCGCGTGCGGCGGATGGCCAACGTGCGCCGCGAGGACGAGGTGGAGTCGGTGCTCAAGACGATGCAGGACACCGGGTCCCACCTCGCCAGGGTCGTCGCCCAGGACGGTGCGGTCGTGGGGGTCGTGTTTCTCGAGGACGTCATCGAGGAGCTCGTCGGCGAGGTCTCCGACGCCTCACAGCGGTGATCGCGCAGTCACTGGGCCACCAGGTGGTCGGCGCGACACCCAGCGGCCGAGGTCGCCGATCCGCGGCGGGGGAACCGCGTAGATTGGCCGTGCGTCGACCCGGCAGCAGGCATCGCTCGTGGGCCTGCACGAACAAGGGATCATCATGACCGACTTGCAGCCTGCACCGCTCCAGCCGCCGGACGGCGTGGCGGCGACCCTGACCCTCACCGCGCCGTCGCCGCCCCCGCTCGTGGCCCAGACTGCAGCCCCCAGGATGGCCCCCGCCGTGGCGGCCGCGGCCCTGCCCGGTCTGGACGCCAAGGTCGACGGTTACGTCGAGTCACTGCTGGCGGCGGCCCCCCGCTCGCCGGAGTTCTCCGCGAAGGCGACCGACGTGCGCACGATGGGCGACCTCGACATCCGCACGGCCGCCGAGACGTCCAACCGGCTGCTGAGCTCACCGGTCAAGGCGCTCCAGGAGGGCGGCCTCGCCGAGGGCTCCACGGTGGGCGCGACCCTGCTGGAGCTGCGCCGAACGATCGAGGACCTGGACCCCAAGGAGGCGACCCGCGCCAAGAAGTTGCTGGATCGGCTCCCCTTCGGCGACAAGGTCACGGACTACTTCCGCAAGTACCAGTCGGCCCAGACCCACCTGGACGGCATCCTGCACGCGCTGCGTGACGGACAGGACGAACTGGGCAAGGACAATGCTGCGCTCAACCTCGAGAAGCAGAATCTCTGGGACGCGATGGCCCGCCTCAACCAGTACGTCTACGTCGCCGAGCGGCTCGACGGCCGCCTGGCCGCCCGCATCTCCGATCTGGAGGCCACCGACCCCGAGAAGGCGAAGGCGCTGCGCGACGACGTGCTCTTCTACGTGCGACAGAAGCACCAGGACCTGCTGACCCAGCTCGCTGTCTCCATCCAGAACTACCTCGCGATCGACATCGTCATCAAGAACAACACCGAGCTGATCAAGGGGGTCGACCGCGCCTCCACGACCACGGTGTCGGCGCTGCGCACGGCGGTCATCGTGGCCCAGGCGCTGGGCAACCAGAAGCTCGTCCTGGACCAGATCTCGGCTCTGAACACCACCACCAGCGGGATGATCGAGCGGACCAGCGAGATGTTGCGCGAGAACTCGGTGCAGATCCAGCAGCAGGCGGCGTCGGCGAGCATCGGGCTTCCCCAGCTCCAGGCAGCCTTCGCGAACATCTATGCGACGATGGACGCGATCGACACCTTCAAGGTGCAGGCCCTGGACACGATGGCCGCCACGATCGGCACGTTGGAGACGGAGGTCGGGAAGTCACGGGCCTACCTCGAGCGCGTCGACCGTCACGACGACCGCGTGGCCCGTGGGTCCCTGGACCTGGGTGGCACGGCAGGTGCTGTGCGCTGAGAAGGTGCTCGGGCATAGTGAGCACATGTCGGGTGGGTTCCTCGGCCGGGTCTTCGGCCGCGGCCAACAGGTCGAGCAGCGTCTCGTCGTGCCGTCCGTGCCCACGAGTGCCGACCTCCTCGCCTCCTTGGACCGCGTAGAGGCGATGGTCGTCGCGGGGGCGGTGCCGGCGCCGGTCGCGTCCCGGGTGCGCCGGGTCGACCGGGTCGTGCGCGACACCGTCCCGAGGCTGCCCAGCCTCGGCGCCGGCAGCCCCCAGGCCTACTCGGTGATGGCCACCGCCACCGACTACCTCCCCGAAGCGGTGGGTGGCTACCTCCGCCTGCCCCGCCAGTTCGCGGACAACCGCCCCGTCGACCGTGGCAAGTCCTCGCTCATGGTGCTCGTCGACCAGCTGGACCTGCTGGCCGCCACGATGGACAAGGTCTTCGACGCCGTGTGCCGCTCCGACGCCGACGCCCTCGTGGCGCACGGCAGGTTCCTGGCCGAGAAGTTCGGGTCGGCCTCCACCGGCGGGGCGCTCGACATGGCGTCGGGGCCCGACCGGCGCCGGCAACCCGGATCAGCCGCCGCAGCCCTGCCCGCCTCTGCCACAGCGGGGGAGACAGCCGAGGATGCCGGTGGGCCGAGCCGGTTGCAGCCACCGCCAGGGAGGGGCGCCTGATGAGCCCCTCACGCTCACCATCGAGCCCGTCGCCGTCGTCGAGCGCACCGCGCACCCCACCGCTCGTCGAGGCCGTCGACGTGGTCGGCCGGCTCGCCGACCTCTCGGGGGGCGAGGTCGCGGCAGCCCGGGCCGAGGCCCTGGACCTCGCCGCTGCCGTCGCCGAGTCCGCGCCCCGGGCCGCTGAGGACTGGGGCCTGGTGGTGGTCGGCGCCACCACCTCGGACTTCTTCGACGCGGCGAGCCGCGGCCGCCGCTGGCGGGGGTCTCCGACGGCCACCCTCAGCCTGCTCGCGGCCCAGGGCTCACCGCACACCACGGCCTACGCCCGGGCCCTGGCCGAGGTGGCTGCGGCTGCCTGCGGGCTCGGCGAGCCCACCATGCGCGTCATCGGGAACGCTGCCGTCGCGGCGGCCGCGCAGCTGTCCCTCGTGCGCGAGGTCGACCCGACAGGGCACTCGGCGGCAGAGGCCGTGTCGTCGGAGCGGGCTGCTGCGCCCGTGCCGATCCTCACCACGACCACCTCCGAGGAGGGGCCGGAGGGAGTGGCCCAGGTGCAACCGACCCCGTTGCCCAGGAGTCTCGACGAGCTGTTGGCCGAGCTCGACGGCCTCATCGGGCTGCAGCGCGTCAAGCGGGAGATCAATCGGCAGGTCGCCCTCTTGCGGGTGGAGAAGCTGCGAATGGATGCCGGGCTCAAGAGCGCCACGCTGACCCGGCACCTCGTCTTCACCGGCAACCCGGGGACGGGCAAGACGACCGTCGCCCGACTGGTGGGTGGCATCTACCAGGCGCTGGGGATGCTCTCGCGGGGGCACCTCGTCGAGGTCGACCGATCCGAGCTCGTTGCGGGTTACCTGGGTCAGACCGCGACCAAGACGGCCGACGTCGTCGCATCCGCCGCGGGTGGGGTGCTGTTCATCGACGAGGCCTACAGCCTGACTGGCAGCTTCTCCGGGGCCGACCAGTACGGCCAGGAGTCCGTCGACACCTTGGTCAAGGAGATGGAGGACCGGCGCGAGGACCTCGTGGTCATCGTGGCCGGCTACCCGGCGCCGATGAAGGCGTTCATCTCCGCCAACCCCGGTCTGGCGAGCAGGTTCCGGACCACGATCGAGTTCGAGGACTACACCGACGACGAGCTCGCCGAGATTCTGAGGCACCTCGCGCGGGCGTCCGACTACGAGGTGGAGCCGGCCGCAGAGGAGCGTTTCCGCGAGGTGCTCGGTCGCACTCCGCGGGACAGCGGCTTCGGCAACGGGCGCTTTGCCCGCAACGCACTCGAGGAGGCCATCGGCCACCAGGCGTGGCGGCTGCGTGAAACGGCCGAACCCACCATCGACCAGTTGCGTCTCCTCGTGGCTCGGGACTTCGACGTCGATCCGCTGGAGGAGGGAACCCGGCCCCCCACACCCGCGTCGCACCGTGGACCGGCACCTGCGGACCCGCACCCCGGTGACCCCAGCGCCGACCCGGGAGGCCGATCGTGAGCACCTCAGCCTCCCCGCCGACGTCCCCCTCGCTGCCGCTCACGGCGGCTCGCGAGTCCGGGTCCCGAGGGCGGCGGGGGGTGATGGTCGCGTCGGTTCGGGACACCATGTCCGGCACCCCCGGGCGGATGAGGACCGTGGGCATCCTCACGATCGCGGCCACCCTGTTCTTCGGACTCGCCGCCGGGCAGGCGTTCAGGTCTGCTGACGGGGCACTGGGGCGTGCTGCCGCGAACTCCGACCAGCTCGTGCGGATCCAGGCCATCCAGACGAACGTGGTGCAGGCCGACGCAGACGCCACCAATGCGTTTCTCGTCGGGGGCCTGGAGCCGGTCGCCCAGCGTGCGGCATACACCGACGCCGTCTCCGCGGCATCCGGTCTCGTCGCCGAGGCCGCACAGCACCAACCGGCCGACGGCGCAGCGCTCGGGGCGCTCAACCGCTCCCTCGTCGCCTACACCAGCGAGGTCGAGCAGGCCAGGGCGAACAACCGACAGGCCCTGCCGATCGGGGCGCAGTACCTCAAGGGCGCCAGCGCCGACCTGCGAACCACTGCCCTCCCCCTGCTGAAGAACCTGGGCGAGGCCAACACCGACCGCGTCACCGAGGAGTTCGACCGAGCGGCGCGATCCGCCGTGTGGCTCGTCGTCGCCGGCGTGCTCACCCTGGTCATCCTCGTGCTCGCGATGGTGTGGCTGGCCCGACGGACGCGGCGCTACCTCAATGTCCCGCTGGCAGGGGCAGCCCTGGTGGTTCTCGTGACACTGGTGCTGGGCACGGCCGGGCTCCTTAGTGTCCGGACAACGGTGGACGTCACCAGGGATGGGGTCTATGCCGCGACGCTGGCGACCGCCCAGGCGCGCACCGCGGGGTTCGACGCCAAGTCGAACGAGAGCCTCACGCTCATCGCGCGCGGCTCGGGGGTCGCGTTCCAGAAGGCATGGCAGGGCTCGGCCGACACGGTGACCGCCGACCTGGCCGAGCTGGCGCAGAACCCGGCGTCCTCCGGCCTCGCACCACTGCCCTGGTCCGACTACGCCTCCGTCCACGAGAAGATTCGAGCCCTTGACGACTCGGGGGACTGGGAGGGGGCTGTGGCGCTTGCCACGGGGCTGGGCAAGGACTCGGGGAACACCGCGTTCGCCGAGTTCGACGCGAGCTCCGGCACGCAGTTGGCGACCCTCAGTGAGCAGACCTCGCAACAGCTCGGCGCCACCGGCGGCTGGCTGCCGGTGGCGGGGGCACTCGGTGTGCTGGCCGGCCTGCTCGCCGCCGCGAGCGCCTGGTGGGGCGTCTCCCTTCGACTGGAGGAGTACCGATGAACCGTCGTCCCCATCGCGTGCTCGCGATGCTCCTCACGGTGGGCGCGGGACTGGCTGCCGGAGGGTGCGCCACGGCCGGTGTCTACGACCCGACACCCCTGACCACGCCCTCGACTCCGGTCGCGTCGTCGCCCGGCGCGACCCCCACGCCGTCTCCCGCGCCGTCTGGTGCCGACGTCGTCACCGCCAACTGCCTGAAGTCCTACGCACCACCCGCCACGATGCCCACACCGGGACGGATGCCGGCCGGCAGCTACATGAGCACGATCAAGGATCGTGGTCGCCTCATCGCGGGAGTCTCCGCCGACTCCCTCCTCCTCGGCGCCCGCAACCCGGTGAGTGGCCGGATCGAGGGCTTCGACATCGAGATGCTCCGTGGCGTCTCCCAGGCGATCTTCGGCACGCCTGACAAGATCGAGCTGAAGGTCATCACCGCCGCGCAGCGCCTGCCGGTCCTCAAGGACGGCAGCGTCGACATCGTGGCGCGCAACATGACCATCACGTGTGCTCGCTGGAAGGAGATCGCCTTCTCCAGCGAGTACTACCGCTCCGGCCAGAAGGTGATGGTGCGCCTCGGTGAAACACGCGAGAGCGGTGCCCCGATCAGGGGCATCGCGGACCTGGCCGGCAAGAAGGTCTGCGCCCCCAACGGGTCGACGAGCATGGACACGCTGCGCACCTTCACCCAGGTCCAGGCCGTGGGGGCCGACACCCACACCGGGTGTCTGGTGCTGTTCCAGCAGGGCATGGTCGACGCCATCACCGGTGACGACACGGTGCTCGCGGGGCTGGCCGCCCAGGACCCCTATGCCGAGGTCGTCCAGGCACCCGCCTTCACGGCCGAGCCGTACGGGCTCGGCGTCAACCAGGAGCACGTCGACTTCGTGCGCTTCGTCAACGGGGTCCTCGCGCAGATGCGTGCCGACGGCCGGTGGGCCAAGAGCTATGACACCTGGCTCGCCGAGTCGTTGGGCAAGGCTCCGGCGCCCCCACAGCCCGTGTACGGGCGGGCTCCGTGATCTCCGCCATGAGCCGCGCGACCGCTCCGAGCGCGCCCGGCCGGCTCGGCCAGCCGCTGCTCGCTGCCGAGGCACTGCGCTACCTGGAGGCGTTGGGAACGTGGCGCGACGCGCGCCGGGCCGAGCTGGACGTGCTCGACCACGCGGTGCTCGCCGACGCAGACGCAGCGGAGCACACCAGGGACCTGATGCTCGCGATGGCCCTCTGGAAGGCGGTGGCTGACCGGCACGATCTGCTCGTGGCGACCTGGGACTCCGGCAGGGTCGGACCGAACGAGCTCGAGCGCCTGTCGACGCTCGTCTGGGGGCGGCTCGATTCCCGCACGGCCGGACCCCCGGCGACGCCGGGTGGAGGCGCCGGGATACCGGACGTGCAGGTGGGAGCCCTTGCCGTCTCGCTCCCGGAGGCCTGTCGGCTCTCTGACGCGCTCGCTGCCTCGTTGGGTGCCCGCCTGGGTCTGGACGCCTCGGAGGCCGACGTGCAAGCTCGGGTGCGGGGGTTGCGCGCCTCCGTCGAACGGGTCCGGGACCTCGTCGAGCGGGAACCTGCGCGGGAGCGTCCGGCCGCCTGCGCGGTGCTCGACCGGCTCGACGCGCGCACGACCGACGTGAGCGCCAGAGCCAGGCGTGGTGCCGACGTGGGCGGGCTGCTCGGTCCGCTGGAGCAGGATGCGGCGCGCGCCGAACGAGACCTGATCGTGGGCGGTTCGATCCGCCGTGCACGTGCCCACGACGATGCCAGCGCGAGGGCGCTGCGCGCTGAGCTGGAGGCGCGCGGAGCGGCACTGCAGCGCCTCGCGGCACGATGCGTGGCCAGGGTCACCCCGGCTCCACGTCTTGCGGTGCCCGACGTGGCCGCGCTCGGACCGGTACCGAGCGAACCCGTCGCCGTGGAGGTCTACCTGGCGCGGCTCGATTCCGTGGGCCGGGCGATGACGATGGCCCAGGATGCCTACAGCGGCGCCCTGGCGGAACCGGACGAGCTGGGACTCACCCTCGGTGCATTCGCCGCCAAGGCCGCTGACCGGCGCACGCCACCTCGTTCCGAGTCGGCGAGTGCAGACCTCGCCGAATTGGAGCGACGCGCGCTGGAGTCGCTGGAGCGTGAGCCGGTCGACCTCGTGCGCACCCGGGCCCTGGTGGACGCCTACGTGGCCTATCTCGGCAGCGTCGGTCACCACGGATCGACCGCGCACCGAGACGAGGGGCGGACCCCATGAGCGCGACAGCGTGCGCCCAGCCCGGTTGCACCGGTGCAGTTCTCGACGGGTACTGCGACGTCTGTGGGTCCCCCGGTCCCGTGGAGACCGCTACGGCCGGCGGCTCCATGGGCGGCGCGTCGGGGCGATGCGCCCAACCGGGGTGCACTGGCATGGTGGTGGACGGCTACTGCGACGTCTGTGGGTCTCCGGGGTCGCCGGGAGCGACGGGGCCTGAGGGGGTCTCGCCGACCGGTGCCTCGGTCGCGACCATGCCGGCCGCGCTGGTTCAGTCGCCGTCGACCGTCTCGCGTGCCTCGAACCAGCTCGCCTCGACAGCCCTGGGCTCGGCCCGCGCCGGCGCAGCAGGGAGCAAGGTGACCCGAAGGGTCGGCACCTCCTCGACCCGGCTACGGGGCGCCCGCCTGGGGGCCGGCCTGACCTCGATCCCACCGGCGCCGGCGATCGACGCCGCAGGTGCGGTGCTCACGGACCCCATGGTCCGTGAGGACCGCCGGACGTGTCCGTCGTGCGGGTCGCCGGTGGGGCGTTCCCGCGATGGTGAGGTGGGTCGGACCGAGGGCTTCTGCCCCAGCTGTCGGAACCCGTTCTCCTTCACGCCGAAGCTGCGTGCGGGAGATGTGGTGGGCGGGCAGTACGTCGTCGCCGGAGCCATCGCCCACGGTGGTCTTGGCTGGATCTACGCGGCGCGCGACCGCAACGTGTCCGACCGGTGGGTGGTGCTCAAGGGTCTGCTGAACTCCGGCGATGCGGACGCGTTGGCGGCAGCCATCGCCGAGCAGCAGTTCCTGGCCCAGGTCGAGCACCCGCTCATCGTCGAGATCTACAACTTCGTGACGCACGAGGGTGCTGGCTACATCGTCATGGAGTACGTCGGCGGCACCTCGCTCAAGGACCTCCTCAAGGCACGGATGAGGGCTGCCGGCGGCACCTACGATCCGCTGCCCGTCGATCAGGCGATCGCGTTCATCATCGAGGTGCTGCCCGCGTTCCAGTACCTGCACGACCTCAACCTCGTCTACTGCGACTTCAAGCCGGACAACCTCATCCAGGTGGGGGATGCCGTGAAGCTCATCGACCTCGGGGGAGTGCGTCGGATCGACGACCTCGACTCCGCCATCTACGGCACGGCGGGATACCAGGCGCCCGAAGTCGCACACGTCGGCCCCTCGGTGGCCTCGGACATCTACACGATCGGTCGCACCCTCGTCGTGTTGGCCATGGAGTTCCGCGGCTACCAGAGCACCTACCTCGCGTCCCTCCCCTCGCTCGAGGAGACGCCGCTCTTCCGCCAGCACGACTCCCTCTACCGGCTGCTGCTCAAGGCGTGCGCCCCGGACCCGGCCGATCGTTTCGTCTCGGCGGACGAGCTGCGCGTGCAGTTGCTCGGAGTGCTCCGAGAGGTGGTCGGAGCCGAACGCGAGGGAGCGGCCGAGCACTCCACGTCTTCGATCCTCTTCGATGCTCCGACGGTTGCCGAGGACGCCCTCGACTGGCAGGACCTCCCGCGCCTGCGCAGCGATGACGGCGACCCGCAGATGCCGTGGCTGCGCACGGTGAGCATCGAGGACCCGCTCCAGCGGCTCGTGGCGCTCGAGGGGGCGCCGGCGAGCAGCCCCGAGGTGCTGCTCGCCCGCGCCCGGACAGCACTCGAGGCCGGGAAGCTGGACCGGGTCGACGACGCCGTCCGGGCGCTGCTCGCCGACGACCCCTGGGAGTGGCGAGCCATCTGGATGTCGGGCTTGGTGGCACTGGCGCGCGGGCAGACGGCCGAGGCGCAGAGCGCCTTCAACGCGGTGTACGGGCAGGTGCCCGGTGAGCTGGCGCCCAAGCTGGCACTGGCGTTCGCCTGCGAGACCGGGGGCTCCACCGACGTCGCCGAGTCGCTCTACGTGGTCTGCGCGCGCACGGACGCCACCTACATCGCGCCGGCCGCCTTCGGCCTGGCCCGGATTCGAGCGGGACGAGCAGATGTCGAGGGTGCCGTTCGCGCGCTCGACCTCGTCCCCGTGACGAGCCGTGCGTTCACCCGGGCGCGCCGTCGCCGGGCGGGTCTCCTCGCCGGATCCGGGGGTGGGCTGGCTTCCCTTGCCGCCGCGCTGGACAGCATCGAGAGCCTCACGATCGACCCCGTCGACCGGTCCCGTTTCCGTGTCGAGGTGCTCGAAGCGGCGCTGGCCCTGGTGCAGGAGCGGGGCGCCGACGCGAAGGTCGTCATCGCCGGGCGCCCGGCAGACGAACCCGCCCTGCGCGACGGGCTCGAGCAGGCATACCGAGACCTCGCCGGGCATGCGCCGATCCGCGAGGACCGGATCCACCTCGTGGACCGGGCGAACGCGGTGCGTCGTTGGACGCTGCGATGACGCGCTCAACGGCTGCGGACGAGGTCGGGCCCGATGGCGCGGTGGCCGCGAGTCGTGCGCCCGGAGAGCTGGTCTGCTCGTCGTGCGGCAGTCACATCGCTGCGGGTGAGCGGTTCTGCGAGGGCTGCGGTGCTGACCTCGGCCTTCCGACTCCTGCGAACTCGCCCACCCCGGCCGTGACCCCTGAGGGTCCGGCCGGTGCCGTCGCGGCGGCCACGCCATGCCACGAGTGTGGTGGCGGGGTCGCGGACGACGGCTACTGCACGGTCTGCGGAGCGGCCGCGATCAGTGCGCGCAACCACTACTCGGAGCAGCCGGCCCCGTGGGTGGCCGCCGTCTGTGACCGTGGCCTGCGCCACACCCGCAACGAGGATGCCGTCGCTCTCGCCGCCTCTCCCGAGCCCGGTGGCCACGCCGTCCTGGTCGTCTGTGACGGGGTCTCCTCCTCGACCGCCTCAGACGTGGCGAGTCTGGCTGCGGCCGGTGCGGCACGTGACGTGCTGGCCGCCAGGCGTCAACCGTCCACGGGTGGCCTCGCCGCCGTGGTGGCTGCCAGCACGAAGGCGCTGGTGCTGGCCACCGATGCGGCCAACGACGCAGTCATCGCGAACACCACGACGGGTCCGGGCAACCCGGCGTCGTGCACCTTCGTCGCCGCCGTCCTGCACGGCCGGGAGCTCACGGTGGGATGGGTCGGCGACAGCCGCGCCTACTGGCTCCCCGACGCCTCGTCTGCCCGTGTGCTGACCGTCGACGACTCGTTCGCAGCCGAGCAGATGGCGCAGGGCGTGCCTCGGGCTGCCGCGGAGAACGGGCCCCAGGCGCATGCGATCACCCGGTGGCTCGGCATCGACGCACCTGACCACACACCGCGAACGGCGTCCCTGGACCTGATCGGCCCGGGGTGGCTCCTCGTCTGCTCCGACGGCCTGTGGAACTACTGCTCGGAGCCACAGGACGTCGCTGCCCTGGTCACAGCCACGAGCAGGACGGCCGGGTCGGAACCGCTGCCCCTCGCCGGGGCCCTGGTCGACTGGGCCAACGCGCAGGGAGGGCAGGACAACATCACGGTGGCACTCGCGCGAGTCGGGCCCGGCCCGGCGGATCGCAGTGCCCAGCCCACCCAGCCCATCGCGGTGTCGGCCCAGCAGCCCACGCCTCACCGAGAGGAAGTCCAGCACGATGGCAACATTCTCAGCTGACGTGTACCAGAACGAGTTCCTGCCGGACGGTGGCACGGACGTCCACGCGATCGTCACGATCGCTTGTTCCGGCGCAGGCGGAGCGGGGCAGTCTGGTTCCGGGGACGCCGCCGAGATCGTCATCGTCGACACCTCGGGCTCGATGAGCGGCGAGAACATCGTTGCGGCCCAACGCGCGGCCGCCGCCGCTCTCGACCAGGTGCTCGACGGCGTCTGGTTCGCCGTCATCGCGGGGAACCACGGGGCGCAGCTCGCCTACCCTCAGGACGGCCGGTCCGCCATGGTCCGCATGGATTCTCGGACGCGTGCAGATGCCCAGGCGGCGGTCGCCGGGTTCCGGGCCGACGGGGGCACCGCAATGGGCACCTGGCTGGCACTGGCCAACCGCCTCTTCGCGGCCGTCCCCGGCGTGACGCAGCGGCACGCGATCCTGCTGACCGACGGGAACAACCAGCACGAGACCCCGGCCCAGCTCAGCGCGGCGGTTGACGCGGCCCGCGGCCGCTTCCAGTGTGACTGTCGCGGTGTGGGTTCCGCATGGCAGGTGGCTGAGGTTCGGACCATCGCCACGGCTCTGCTCGGGAGCATCGGCTTGATCGCCGAGGCGAGTGAGATGGCAGCGGACTTCGAAGGCATCATGCGGCAGTCGATGGGCCGCGGTGTCGCCGGGGCCGCCCTGCGGGTGTGGGCCCCACAGGGGGCGCAGGTGATCTTCGTCCGTCAAGTGGCGCCGACGGTGGAGGACCTCACGACTCGGCGCCAGGAGGTGAATCCGCTGACCGGCGCATACCCGACTGGCGCCTGGGGAGACGAATCACGCGACTACCATGTCGCCGTGCGACTGCCGTCGAAGGCGGTGGGCCAGGAGCAGCTGGCTGCGCGGGTGCAGGTCGCCGTCGACGACGCGGTGCTCGCCCAGGGCCTCGTCAAGGCGATGTGGTCCAACGACGACACCCTGACGACGCGGATCGACCCCTCGGTCGCGCACTACACCGGCCAGACGGAGCTGGCCGAGGCCATCCAGGACGGTCTCGCGGCCAAGGCGGCAGGTGACACCGACACGGCAACAGTGAAGCTGGGTCGGGCCGTTCAGCTCGCGGTCGAGACGGGCAATGAGGAGGCGACCACGCGGCTGCGCAAGATCGTGGAGATCGAGGATGCCGGCACCGGCACCGTGCGACTGAAGCGCAGCGCCAGCAAGCTCGACGAGATGGCACTCGACACGGCATCCACCAAGACCACCAGGGTGAAGAAATGAGAACCCCCTCCACGACGTCAGGTCGCGCGCCACGGGTGGTCCGAGCATGAGCACCTTCACCTGTCCGAACGCCCACCCGTCGACGTCGAGCGACTACTGCGACGTCTGCGGGGTGCCCATCGGGGCAGAAGCGAAAGTGTCGGCCGGGTCGGCGGCGACGCCCGAATCCGGCGCGAACGGTGCTGGTGTCGGCGCGGGGCAGCCGCCGGCGAGCAGCGCCAGCGCCCCCACACAGTGCCCGAACTGTGGTTCGCCGCATGACGCGGCGGCCCTGTTCTGCGAGGCGTGCGGCTACGACTTCACCACGGGAACGATGCCGCGGCCACCGGACCCCTCCCCCCTCGCCGTCCCGGACGTCGGCGCGGCAGCAGGGCCGGACCCTGCCCCGCTGGCCCCCGCCATCCCTGTCGAGTGGGTAGCGGAGGTCTGGGTCGACCCGGACTGGTACGCGGTCCAGGAGAGCGAGGAGCCGTGCCCGTCGCCCGGCCTTCCGGGGATCGTGGTGCTGGCCGCCAAGAGCGTGCTCATCGGCCGGCCGTCCACGAGCCGGAACATCCATCCCGAGATCGACTGCACCGGCGATTCCGGGGTGAGTCGGCGTCAGGCGCAGCTGAGCACCGACGGCCAGCGGTGGTGGGTCGAGGACCTCCAGTCCGCCAACGGCACCTTCGTCGGACCGGCCAGCGGACCCCTGCCGAGCGACCCGCTACCGCCGGGCCAGCGCCGTGAGCTCTCCGAGGACGATCGGATCTACGTCGGGGCATGGACGCGTCTCGTCGTGCGCCGGGCCACGCCCGAGGAGCGGCGGCCCTAGGTCGCGCGGACGCGGCGCGCGAGGTCCGCGCCCACGGCGTGCCCGTCACATCGAGCCGGGTGGGGGTGTCAGGTGCACACCTCCGGGTGGCGTGGAGAGTCACGACGCACTGCCGAGGAGTGTGTGTCACGTCGGCCGGTGAAGCTATGCTCGAGACACACGATCGACCTCTCGCCAGGTCGGTCGTCAGGCCCCCGGGACGTACGCGTCGCGGGGGCCGCTTCATGACGTCGTGGCCCTCTGGCGCAGAGGTGCGGTGCCCGCACCGTGCCCTCTCTGAGCCTGTTGGTGCAGGTCAGAGGGCATCTCTTGGTGTGCCCCCGGTAGGATTCGAAACTATCTACCGTCTCGATGTGCTCACCGGGCCCCACCTGCATAAACACTGCGCTGACCTGCGGTTTCACACACTACCTTCCTCCCGCAGAGGTACACAAGTGGGCACGGGTTATCATTCGGGTAGCACGGATGTAGCACGGTCTGAGGAGGAGTCGTGGCTAGTCGCAGAGGGTTCGGCTACCTGCGCCGGCTGCCGTCCAAACGGTGGCAGGCGTCATACATCGGTCCCGACCTGCAAAGGCACTACGCCCTCTACACCTTCGAGACGAAGATGGACGGCGAAGGGTGGCTAGCGTCCGAGCGCCGCCTACTGGCCGACGAGAACTGGCTACCACCTGGACAGCGCCGCCGACTGGGGTTGACGTTCGAGGCATACGCCGAGGCTTGGCTCAGGGGTCGCGAGCTCAAGCCCAGCACCACGAACCTTTACACCGGCATCCTGCGCCGACACATCCTGCCGACGTTCGCAGACCGCATGGTCACCAAGATTTCCAGCGCCGATGTTCGTGCCTGGTATGCCGTCCTCGATCGAGACACACAGACGACCCGCGCTCATGCGTACTCGCTCCTGCGGGCGATTCTCTCGACGGCCGTCGAGGAGGAGATCATCGCCGCGAATCCCTGCACCATCCGAGGCGCGGGGCAGACGAAGCGCAAGCATGACCCGGAGCCGGCCACCCAAGCCGAGGTGCGGGCCTTGGTAGAGGCGATGCCCGAGCGACTGAGACTTATGCCGCTGCTCGCCGCGTGGTGCGGCCTGAGGTTCGGTGAGGCCGTCGAGCTGCGCCGCGGGGACATAGACCTAGCTGGCGGCCGCCTGTCCGTCTCTCGAGGACTTGTGCGGGTGGCTGGGACGAACGTCGTAGGAACGCCGAAGAGTGCCGCGGGCATCCGTTGGGTGGCGATCCCGCCTCACATGGTGCCCGCCGTATCCGAGCACCTCGACGCGCACGTGCGGCCGCAACGCGACGCGCTGCTCTTCCCTCACAGTGCCGACGAACCGGCTCGACACTTCACCCACGGTTGGTATTACAAGCAATTCCACATGCCGGCGCGCGAGGCTGCAGGTCGGCCCGACCTCCGCTTTCATGACCTGCGCCATACGGGCGCCACGTGGGCCGCGCAGACTGGCGCGACCCTGGCTGAGGTGATGGCACGCTTAGGGCACTCGACACCTGCCGCGGCGCTGCGCTATCAGCAT
>JBDTDY010000150.1:0-2689 GCA_039922835.1 Ornithinibacter sp. | reverse complement strand
ACTCGTCGGGGATGATCTTCTTCAGCCCAGCGATGGCCCGCTTGAACAGCGCGGTCGCGCGGGGGTCGCCCGAGTGGCGCTGCCACATGTCGAGGGCGATGACTGCTTCGAGGTGCCCGTTGAGGACGGTCGTCGGGACCGGTGTGGTCGGGTATTCCTCGAACCAGAGCGCGCCGTTGACCTCGTGGGTGAAACCGCCCTGGGCGAGGGGCACGGTGTACGACTCGAACGTTTCCTTGGCCGCGTTGAGCCACTTCGGGTCGCCGGTGCGCTCGTGGAGCAGGCTCAGCGCGCCGAGAGCGCCGCCCTGGGCGAGGCCGCTGATCCAGCCGGGTTGCAGCGTGTCCGTGGAAGGGTTCGCGCTGTACGGGAAGAGGTAGTGGAACCAGAGGGCCGTCTTGCCGTCCGGGGTGGCCTTGCGGACACCACCGTCGATCAGCGTGTTACCGCCCAGCGTGGCTAAGCACGCCTGTTGCGCGGGGCTGTTGCGGCCGTCGACGAGCGTCTCCCGGATGAAGTTGGAGATGCTCGTCGGGTTGTAGAGCGTCGAGTCGGGGTAGGGCACCTTGATCTGGTGCGGCTTCCCATTGGTGATGGCGTACTTCTCGGGGAGGACCGCTCCGGGGCACGTGCCGGCGGCCGCGTCGGTAAACATGACGATGCTGTTGATCACCCATTTCGTGACTGGTGCGAACGTCCACGCGCCCGCCGAGTTCTTGGTTCCTTCGATGACGGTGGCCCAGATGGACGACCGGCACGCGGACGGTCCGGTCCACGCGGTGTCGCACTCCGTCTTCCATTTCCGCCCGGCGATGGTGTGCTCACCGGGGATCGCGAGCGGGTTCCCAGCCCACGCGGCGCGCGGAGCTGGCAGGTACGTCAAGTTGTTCGTCACCCACCCTGTGGTAGTGACGTACTGCCCGCCGACGTACGCGGTGCGGGACGCCCAAATCTCGGCGCGGCACCGGTCGATGACCGAGCTGTAGGGGCCGCAGGTGGTGCGCCACTGCCGACCGTTGACGGTGTGGTGACCGGGGGTGGTGTAGACGTTGATGTCTGCTTGCGCTTCAGGTGTTGGCGCGGCCACGAACGCTACGGCGACGGCCAGGAACGCTACGGCGACGGCCAGCAGGGCGAGCAGTACCCGTTTCCAGTGGGCCTGCGATGGTGCGCGGGCAGGCGTGGTGTGCTTCATAGGCTGTCCTGTCACGTGTGGGGTGGGCCGCTCCGCCCGGGGGCTCCAACACCTTAAGGGATGCCGGGAACGGCAGTCACCCGCCGCAATGGGCGGGTTTGGGGCAAGTCTCGCGCCTGCGGGCGCGCGGGCGGCATTGCTGCCGCTCCGTTTCCCCGGACCGCCCGCCGAACCCGGCGTGCGGTTCTCACCGCACCGGGCACTCCACGACAGGTTGCTGCTCAGCTGGTGGTGGCTGAGGGAGCCACGGAGTCGGGGTCCGGTAGCCGCGGTAGCGGATGACGGCGACGCTGGCTGCGCACTTGAACCTGACGAGCGTTCTCGTAGTAGAGCGCACAGCTAAGCACGAATCGCGATCGACTCTCGGAGACTGCCTCTCGCGGTTGGTGAAGCGTGGTTTGGCACTGCTCTCCACGCGAATGCCCTGTCGCTGCGCGCGCCCGGCCGATCCACTTGTCCTGGTTGAGGTAGACGGTCAGCATCGCGAACCAAGGATGGCTGATTCGAACATCAGCTGGCGAGCCTGACTTGCTCCAAGATTACGATAGTAGAACTCGGGCAAACCACGTAGAAGACTTGGGTTGAGGTGCAGCTCGGGCTCGTCTAGCAAAATTGTGGAATTGGTTGGCGTCAGATTCCTGAGCCGCAAATTGCCGTACATCACCTCCCTTTCCCCAGAACTCAACTCGTTCAGATCGTGCTGCTCGCCTGGTCGCAACAGAACAGGAAAGTGAGCTTGCCATCAACCGGGGGTGTTACGCCCAAGTCAGATGCCTTGGCGGGGGTGATACCAGGGTTGCCGCGTTCGGTGATGAGTTCGCGTTCGTACTCGGTAAGGCTGGCGAGCATGTTCTGCAGCATTTGGCAGCTGGTCGTGGCTGGGTCGGCCCGGTGGTCGTATGAGCTCGCCACGGCTTGCCGAGGGTGGGCACTCTTACTGAGCGGCGTCGAAGACCTGCACAACCGCGGTAAGGATACGGCCCCGAGCCGGTACCGCGATGTCCGCGGACGCGGCCCAAGCGCGGATCTCCGCGTTGCGCGATGGCCCTGCTGATCGCAGCGTGGTGCGGGTGCGTCGCTGGTGTCCAGCGGTCTTGGCTCGAGCGGTGTATAGGGCGACGGCATCTCGCAGCGGCGGCGTTCTTTTTCGGAACAGTCAACTTAGTAGGTGGTCCCGTCGAGAGCGAACCGCATGGTCTCGACTGCTTCTGTTCCATCGAGGTCGTCAATGAGCGTGGTGATCGTTTTGCGCATGGTCGTGATCCTCTTTCACGGTGGGCCGATACGGCACTTTGTGCTTGTATAGAGGTGAAAGTGGCTGGGGTCAGAGGTCGTCGGCGTCGACGATGCGGTAGGAGTAACCCTGCTCGGCGAGGAAACGCTGACGGTGCGCGGCGAAGTCGGCGTCGACGGTGTCGCGGGCGACGATGGTGTAGAAGTGCGCGGTGCGGCCGTCACCCTTGGGTCGCAGCACGCGGCCGAGACGCTGGGCCT
>JBDTDY010000149.1:0-10052 GCA_039922835.1 Ornithinibacter sp. | reverse complement strand
GTGTGCGAGCAACGCCCTGGTCACGCCATCGAGCCCCGCGCTCGAGTGGACGAAGACGACCGGCGGCGCCGTGTAGGTCTCGCCCGGGCCGAGGCGCACCTCACCGGGTGCCAGTGACTCTCCCCCACCGAGCACCGACGCGTGAGCACCGGCGCCCTCGGGCAGCCGCTCCACGAGGTGCTCGTGGTTGCCGCTCCACGCGACGTGCGTGGCCCACACCTCGCCGGTGCGAAAGCCGAACCCTTGGGTGCCGCAGACCATGAGGAGGGTCGCGTCGTGGCCGGTGCGGCCGCGCCGACCGGTGCGCACCCAGCTCCCGTCCTGCAGCGAGTGGCGTTGGGGTGAGCGCTCGCGGCACCACCTGCCAGTCAGGTCGAGCACCTCGTCCGCCCTGGTCGGCAGCGGCAGCAGGACGCGCAGGGCGCCGACGTCGAGCGGCGCGCCGTCCGAGGCGGTGCTCGTCAGGGCGCTCTGCACCACGAGCACGCCGTGCTCGTCGAGGGTGTAGCGCAGCTCGACGTCGATCGAGACGGCGGATGCCGTGGCACGCACGACTGCGCTGGACCCCTCGACCTCGACGGTGGCCACCCACCTCGGTGCGGCCGCAGCGCCAGCCCGGTGGCCGGCATACCCGGGAGTGCCGAGCCAGCCCTCGCCCGACGTGGGGAGCACGCTGAGCTGCCACGGTGCATCGAGGGCGTTGTGCGGCACGGGCGCCCCCATCACGCCGGGAAGATCGGCCAGGGCAGCGTCGGGCAGGTCCGCTCCCCAGTGGGCGACCCATGGGAGACCGCCCCCGTCCTGAGCCAGGACGAGGGCGGATCCACTCCCACGCAGGGAGGTCGTGGTCAGGGTCATCCCTTGGTCGAGCCCAGGGTGAGACCGGACACGAACTGCTTCTGCAGCGCGAAGAACACGATCAGGACGGGCAGGGCGACGATGATCGACCCCGCGGCCACCAGGTTGGTGTCCGCGAAGAACTGCCCGCGAAGGTTGTTCAACGCACTCGTGACCGGATACTTGTCGCCGCGAGAGAGCAGCACGGTGGCCCAGAAGAACTCGTTGTAGATCCAGGTGACCTGCAGCGTGGCAAGGGCCGCCAGCGCCGGACGGACCAGCGGCATGGTCAGCTGCCAGTACTGGCGCCAGATGCTCGCGCCGTCGAGCTCCGCGGACTCGTAGATCTCGTACGGGAGCGTCTTCATGTAGTTGCTCAGCACGAAGGTGCAGAAGCCCAGCTGGAACGCCGTGTTGACGAGGATCAGCGCCCAGAAGCTGTTGAGCATCGTGCCGCTCTCGCTCATGAACGTCGGGAGCGGGATCTCGCGGAACATGCGGAACACCGGGATGAGCAGGGCCTGGGGCGGCAGCAGGTTCGCTGCGAGGAAGACCCCCAGCAGGGTGAGGTTGAAGCGGTAGGAGAACCTCGCCAGGATGAACGCGACCAGCGAGGAGAGGAAGAGCGTGAGCGCGACCGCCGGGATCGTGATGAGGAAGGAGTTCTTCAGGTGTAGCCCGAAGTTCCCTCTGCTCCATGCCTCCTGGTAGTTGCCGAGCGTCCACCCACCGAAGGACAGGTAGCCGTTGGTCTGCGTGTAGGAGTAGTCCCGGAAGGAGTTGTAGAGCGCCCACAGGAGCGGGAACAGCCACACGATCGCCAGGATCATCATGATGACCGTGGCCACCGTGCCACGGCGGCGGTTGATCACCCCGCCGGCCTTGCCCTTCTGCGGCGGCGCGACCTTGCGGAGACGGGCAGCTGGGGCTGTGGTGGCGCTCATCAGCGCTCCTCCCGGAAGACGATCCGCAGGTAGATGACGATGAACACCGAGGAGATGACCATCATGATGACGGCCAGCGCCGAACCGAACCCGTAGCGGGTCGCCTCGCCGATGACGTTCTGGGAGACCAGGGCCGAGATGAGCTCGAGCCCGTTGCGGCCCTTGTTGATGATCCAGACCAGGTCGAAGGCCCGCAGCGACTCGATGACCACGATGACGAGGACGATGAGGTTGATCGGGCGCATGACCGGGAAGATCACGTGGAAGAACGTCTTCACCTCGCTGGCGCCGTCGACGGCCGCTGCCTCACGCAGCGACCCGTCGACGCCCTTCAGTCCCGCCAGGTAGATCAGCATGATGTAGCCGGTGTGCCGCCACGCGGTGGCGACCAGCACCGCCCACAGGTTGACGTCAGGGTCCCCGTACCAGTCGATGTTGGATCCGAAGACCTGGTTGATCAGGCCCTGGTCGGTGGAGTAGAACAGCTGCCAGATGAAGCCGACCAGCGCCATCGACAGCACCACCGGGAGGTAGAACGCCGTCTGGTAGAAGCGGCTCCCCCACATCTCGCGGTCGAGGATCACGGCCAGGAGCATGCCGAACAGGGTCGGCAGGAGGAACAGGAAGACCAGCCAGATCAGGTTGTTCTGGATGGCCGGCCAGAACGGTGGGTAGATCGTGACGGCATCCTTGTAGTTCTGCGTGCCGACCCACGCGATGCCGCTGAGCTTGAATCCGTTCCACCTCGTGAACGACAGCAGCACCGACGCCACCGCAGGCAGCCACACCAGCCACATCACGAGGATCGTCGGTATCGCGATCATCGTCCCGATGACCAGGCGGTCACGGGTGTTCCTGCGCTTCTCGACCCGGCGGGTGCTCTTCCGGGTCGCCTCCTTTGCCATGACCGCGTCCCCTGCCCTGATCAGCCGAGGATGGAGGCGGCCTGTTGCTGGATGGACGCCGTGATGCGGTCGATGTCGTTGGGGTTCTTCAGGAAGTCCTGGAGCGACGCGGTGATCACGGTGTTGGCGAGGTCGGCGTTGGTGTCGCGGTCGAGGAACTGCGCGATGGACTTCGCGTTCTGGACCACCTCGACGGACTTCTTCTGGAGCGCGCCGTACTTCTCGGTGCTGGCGTTGGTGTTGGCCGCGATGAACGGCGCGGACGCGCCGTTGTTCCCGGCGTCGGCCGCCTCGGCCGTGCCCAGCCACGCGATGAACGCCTTCGCGGGCTCCTGGTCGGCGCCGGCCGAGGCGACACAGAACCCGTCGATCGGCGCGTCGAGCGCGTCAGCGCCGATGGCGGCGTCGAGCTCGGGGAAGGTGAAGAAGTCGAGGTCGTCCTGGACGTCCTTGGGGACACCGTCGACGACGAAGGTGCCCAGCAGGTACATCCCGCACTCACCCTTGGCCATCGAGGTGGCCGCTTCCTGCCAGGTGCGCCCGAGGGCGTTCTCCTGGTGGTAGGGCAGCAGCGTCTTCCAGGTTTCGAAGACCTTCTTGACCTCGGGGCTGTCCCACTTCTTCTCGCCCTTGCACAGCGCGATGTGGAAGTCGTAGCCGTTCAGTCGCATGTTCAGGATGTCGAACGTGCCCATCGGGGCCCAGGCGTCCTTCGCGGCGAAGGCGAAGGGCGTGATCTTCTTCGCCTGCATGTCCTTCATCAGCGTGGTCAGCTCATCGAGGGACTTCGGCGCGGTCCAGCCGTTCTTCTCGAACACCGACTTGCGGTAGAAGACGGCCCACGGGTAGTAGCTGACCGGGACGAAGTACTGCTTGCCATCGTCTGCCGTCGCCGACTTCTTGAAGGCGTCGCCCATGCCGTCGATCGGCCACACGTCGCTGATGTCGGCGATCTGGCCGTTCTGGGCGAACTGCGACATGCGGTACCCCGCAAACCAGGTGAAGACGTCGTCCGGAGTGCCCTGCAGGTAGGTGCTGATGCTCTCCTGGAAGGTGTTGTGGTCCACCGCGTTGACGGAGACCTTGGCGCCCGTCTTCTTGGTGTAGGCGTCCGCCATGGCCTGGAGACGCTCGTTCGCCGGACCCGAGCCCTTGGCCTCGTTGACCCCGAACTTCACGTCGCCGGCCTTCGCGCTCGCCTCTCCGCCCGACGAAGTCGCGGCGGGGGTGTCGCTGCCGCAGGCCGCGAGGAGCGCGGGTGCCCCCAGCAGTGCGCCGGCGCCGAGGGCGCCGCGCAGCACGTTCCGGCGGTCGACACCGCCGAACGAGGCGGGAACTGAGCTGGTGGGCGGGACCGGTTGTGCCATGGGTGTCTCCTTTGACGTCCAGTTTCTGACACATTCGATCAGAAACAAACACTTGTGGTGCGAGTCTCATGCCCTCACCCCCACCTGTCAAGAGGTGTCCAAGCCCCGTTGCACCGTTGTTACCAAAAGGTTCCCCACACATCCGCGGGTTGGAATCTCAGTACCCCGCGGGGCGGTCCGCGTGCGCGAGCGGCTCCGGCCGCTCCCTTGAATGTTCATTTGTGTTGATACCTGTTGACAACTGTGTGGCGACCCAAGACACTGGCGCCCATGCGTCAATGGCCCGACGACAGGATCGCCTTCGGTGGCGACTACAACCCCGAGCAGTGGTCCCGCGAGGTGTGGGCCGAGGACATGCGCCTGATGACTCAGGCGGGCGTGAGCTTCGTGTCGCTCGGCATCTTCTCCTGGTCCTGGCTCGAGCCGTCCAAGGGTGAGTACACCTTCGAGTGGCTCGACGACATCATGGACCTCCTGCACGCGAACGGGATCGCGGTGGACCTGGCCACCGCGACCGCGACTCCCCCACCCTGGCTCTCCTCGGCATACCCGGAGATCCTGCCCGTCGACCGCGAGGGCCACACCCTCTGGCCGGGCAGTCGGCAGGCCTGGTGCCCCTCCTCCCCGCTCTACCGCGAGATGGCCCTGGAGCTCACCGACCGGATCGCCAGCCGCTACCACGACCACCCCGCGCTGGCCATGTGGCACGTCTCGAACGAGTACGCGTGCCACAACCTGCCCTGCTACTGCGACACCTGCGCGGTGATGTTCCGCCGCTGGCTCGAGCGCCGCCACGGCACCCTCGACGCCCTCAACGACGCCTGGGGAACGGCGTTCTGGAGCCAGCGCTACACCGCGTGGGACGACATCCTGCCGCCGCGGATCACCACGACGTTCAACAACCCGACCCACGTGCTCGACTACTCACGCTTCGGCTCGGACACCCTGCTCGACTTCTACCTGGCCGAGCACGAGGTGATCCGTCGCCACTCCGAGGGGGTGCCGGTGACGACCAACTTCATGACGATGAGCAACTTCCGGCTGCTGGACTACCACGCCTGGGCCCCCCACCAGGACGTCGTGAGCACCGACCACTACATCGTCGACGCCCTGGAGCACCCCCGGGCCGAGCTGTCCTTCAACGGAGACCTGACCCGTGGCATCGCCGGTGGCGCGTCGTGGATGCTCATGGAGCACTCGACCAGCGCCGTGAACTGGCAGCCCGTCAACCCGGCCAAGCTCCCGGGCCAGACCATCCTGGACTCGCTCACCCACGTCGCCCGCGGCGCCGACGACCTCGGCTTCTTCCAGTGGCGCCAGTCGCGCGCGGGGTCGGAGAAGTTCCACTCGGCGATGGTTCCCCACGCCGGCGAGGACAGTGACCGCTTCCGCGAGGTCTGTGAGCTCGGCGCGATCGCAGGTCGGCTCGGCGAACTGCGCGGATCCCGCGTCGAGGCCGACGTCGCCATCCTCTGGGACTACGAGTCGGAGTGGGCGGTGGCCGGCCCGTGCATGCCGTCGACGCACCTCGACTACGTCACGGCCGCACACACCGTGCACCGGCTGCTCCGCGACCGCGGGATCACCTGCGACGTCGTGCACCCCGACGCGGACCTCTCGGGCTATCGAGTGGTCGTCGTGCCCACCCTCTACCTCGTCTCCGACGCCCAGGCGGATGCCGTCCGCGTCGCCACCGAGGCCGGGGCCCACGTGCTCATCACCTATTTCTCGGGCATCAGCGACCGCGACGACCACGTGCGGCTGGGGGGCTACCCGGGAGCCTTCCGCGAGCTCCTGGGTGTGCGGGTCGAGGAGCTGTTCCCGCTGCGCGTCGATGAGGAGGTCTCACTCTCCGGCGGTGGCACCGGCTCGGTCTGGAGCGAGGACGCCCGCGTGGTCGACGCGGAGATCATCCACTCCTACGCGGACGGCCCCCTCACCGGCCGCCCTGCCGCGACCCGGCGAACCGTGGGCGAGGGCGTCGCCTGGTACCTCGGGACCCTTCCCGACGACGAGACGTTTGCGGCGCTGCTCGAGCGAGTGACCACCGAGGCCGCTGTCCAGCGCACTGCCGAGGCACCGGTGGGCGTGGAGGTCGTGCGGCGCAGCACGGGTGACCAGCGGTGGCTCTTCGTGCTCAACCACACCGCTGAGTCCTGCGAGGTGGCGGTCGCCGGCCACGACCTCGTCTCCGGGGCCACCGTCGGCCCCACCCTCTCCCTCGCCGCGCACACCGCCGCGGTGGTGCGGGAGGACTGAGCGTGCTCGCCAGCCAGCGCCGCGCCGCCATCCTCGCCATCGTCGAGGAGACCGGAGCCATCCGGGTCTCCGAGCTCGTCGAGCAGCTCGGGGTGTCCGACATGACGGTGCGCCGCGACATCGAGCGCCTCGACGGTGACGGCCTGCTGGAGCGGGTGCACGGGGGGGCGATGGCCATCCTGCCGCGCGCGACGGACGAGCCGGGCTTCACGGCGAAGTCCGGGCTGATGACCGCAGCAAAGCAGGCCATCGCAGCGGCAGCGGCAGCCCGTGTCGAGCCCGGCGCGACGATCGGCATCTCCGGGGGCACCACCACCTACGAGTTCGCCGGTGCGATCCGCGGCATCCCCGGTCTGACGGTCGTCACCAACTCGGTGCCGGTGGCCCAGCTGCTCCACGAGTCGCCCGGGGCCGACCACGTGGTCGTCCTCACCGGGGGGGTCCGCACGCCATCGGATGCGCTGGTCGGCCCGGTCGCCATCGCCGCCCTGCGGGGTCTGCACGTCGACCGGCTGTTCCTCGGGGCACACGGCATCGACCGGGCTGCCGGGCTCACGACCCCCAACCTCGTCGAAGCCGAGACCAACCGGGCCCTGGTGGCGGCCAGCAGGTCGGTGTCGGTGCTCGCCGACCACACCAAGGTGGGGATCGTGGGGCTCTCGACCTTCATGCAACTGAGCGAGGTGGACACGCTCATCACGGACTCGGGCATCACCGCTCGGGCTCGAGCCGTGCTGGAGGAGTCGGTCGACCACATCGTGCTCGCCGACTCCTCGGTCAGCACCCCCGGCAGCAGCCGTGGCGTCGTCCGGGCAGGGGATGCCGGGTGAGGACGCAGACGTCGGCTCGCCGGACAGCGGCCCGGCTCGCCGACGGGCGCGAGATCATCTACTACGACGACACCCCCGACGCGCCCGCACGTACGGTGCGGGACACCAGGGACCTCGGCCCCAGGGCCAGGGCGGGCCACATCCGCTTCGACGCACTGGTGGGGGACTGGGTGGCCGTCGCGGGCCACCGGATGAACCGCACCTTCCTGCCTCCGCGAGACGAGTGCCCGCTCTGCCCCACGGAGCGCGCGAGCGCACCCTCGGAGGTGCCGGACCCGGCATACGACGTCGTGGTCTTCGAGAACCGCTTCCCCTCCTACGCACCGATCGCGGACGAGGTGGAGACCGGGGGCGGGCCGTTCCGGACTGCTCCGGCCCTCGGTCGCACCGAGGTCGTCTGCTTCACCAGCGACCACGAGGCGAGCTTCGGGTCGCTCCCGCCGTGGCGGATCCGCACGGTCATCGATGCCTGGGCCGACCGCACCCAGGCCCTGGCAGCCGACCCCGACGTCGAGCACGTCTTCTGCTTCGAGAACCGGGGCCAGGAGATCGGGGTCACGCTGCACCACCCCCACGGCCAGATCTACGGCTACCCCTACATTCCGGCGCGCACCCGAGAGATCCTCACCCGCGCGCAGGAGCACCATGCGCGGACCGGAAGGTTGCTGGGCGCCGACATCCTCGCCGCCGAGCGTGACGACGGCTCGCGGGTGGTGCTGAGCACCGAGCACTGGACGGCATACGTGCCGTTTGCGGCGCGGTGGCCGCTGGAGGTGCACGTGGCCCCGCACCGTGACGTGCCCGACCTCGTCACCCTCGACGGGGCTGAGCGCGACGACCTCGCGAGCCTCTATCTCGACCTGCTCGCGCGGTTGGACCGCTACCACGTCGCAGCCGACGGCGCCCCGATCAGCCTCCCCTACATCGCCGCCTGGCACCAGGCCCCGGCACGGGTCGGCCGCGAGGTCTCGCGCCTGCACCTGCAGGTGATGTCGGTGCTGCGGGGCCCGGGCAAGCTGAAGTACCTCGCCGGGTCGGAGAGCGGCGCCGGCGGCTGGGTGAACGACGCCCATCCCGAGGCCGTCGCGCAGCGGCTCCGGTCGCTGGGCTGAGGGTCAGCCCGGCTCGGGGAGCGCCGGCACCCCGAGGTCACGCTTGAGATAGGTGTAGGGGAAGGTCGAACCGATGACCTGCCATCCCTCGTCGCTCGCGCTCTTCACCCTCCTTCTCAGCATCGAGACCCGTTGGTGTTCCCACTGTGTCGGGGTGCGCACCACCCGGTGGTAGAACGGCCCGAACTCCACGCTGTGCCAGCCATACCGGCCCGCGACCGCGAGCTCCTTCATCTCGTCGAACGCCGTCACCGGCCCGAGGATCCGCTCGTCGGGGTCCAGCGGAGGCGTGGGCGTGGCCACGGGGAACCGCTTCTGCGCCGCCTGCTTGCTCATGCCGAGGGTGGCACCGATCGCTGCCCACGTGGCGCCCGAAGACCGGGCCGCCGCCACCGCGTCGTGCAGGAGTCGGCGGGACTGGGCCTCGACGTCAGCAGCCACCGTGATGAGCCTCAGGTAGCCCTCGACGTCCTCGGGGTCGGCGCTCGCCACCAGGATGCCGATCGCCTCGGCCAGTGCCTCACTGGTCGTTGCGGCGCCCGAGGTCTCAGTGGTCATCGCTCGCCGGCGTGGGAGCCGTCCACGCCCTTGACGCCGTTGACTCCCTTGACGTCCTCAGATGGTCGCCACCCTCCGGGCCGGCGCCGCATCATGCTCGACGCGACACCGACCAGGGTGAGCATGACCAGGACTCCGATGATCTGGAGCCAGCGCGGCGGGTCCGTGAAGGTCAGGAGCATGCCCAGGAACGGCACGACGAGCAGGAGGCTGTAGCCGGTGTTCCAGGTCGTCCGGGGGTCGGTGGAGTCCATAGGTCAACCATAGGTTGACGACGTGATTGCGTCAACCATCAGTTGACGCCTGCTGCGCGTCACCGCTGCGAGTCACGTCGGGCCTGCGAACCTGACGAACCGACTCGGGTGGGGTCCTACCCGGCCCGAGGACCCCACCCTGCTCAGTGGTGGTGGTGGCCCATGAAGGCCATCAGGTCGCCCGGCAACACGACCAGCTGGCGCATCATCTCCATGTCCTCGTGCTCGAGGATGTGGCAGTGGTAGACGTAGCGTCCGGCGTGGGCTCCGAAGTTCCCCATGAAGGTCACCATCTCCGCGCTCGCCACCAGGTCCTGCGGTCGGTCCCCGGGGTTGACACGGAAGGTGTCCTTCCAGCCGAGTTCGTTGCCGTCCAACACGCCGGGGACGGGCTCGGCACCGAAGTCGATCTCGCGCTGCTGCCCCGGGTCGAAGGCTCCGGCATCGGGGGTGAGCAGCTCTCGCTTCACGGCCTGGAACTGGGTCAGGTGGACGTGGAAAGGGTGCGTGTCGGGGCTGAGGTTGAGCACCTTCCACACGTGCCAGGCCCCTTGGGTCGCCATCGTCATCGTGGTGTCGTTGAAGCGCTTCCCGCAGGTGACGTAGGTCGTGGCGTCGTGGGGCAGAGTGAGCCGGATGCCGGAGCGCTGCGAACGTGATGCCACCTTCGTCGGGTCCCCCGGGTCCACGCCGTCGACCCACTGCTCGTAGAGGTTGCACCCCATTCGGTCCGCGAGGGTGACGTCGACCATCTCGTGCAGGAACAGCATGGGGTGGGTGATGACGTTGCCGGCGCCGTCGAGGAGCGCCATGCCCATGTCGTCACGCATGACCTCCTCCTCCTCCAGCAGCGCCACGATGGTGTGCCCGTGATCGTCGGGCAGGTCAGCGTGCTCGGTGGTGATCCGGCGGAACTCTGGGTCCAGGGCCATCCCCGCGATCGGTCCGTGCCGCAGGTGTGGGCGACGGCGACCGCACTGCAGGTC
>JBDTDY010000148.1:0-9371 GCA_039922835.1 Ornithinibacter sp. | reverse complement strand
TCCCACTCGCGCGCGAGCGCGGTCAGCGCCTCGAGGAGCGCGCGCTCTGCCAGGTCGGGATCTCCACCGAGGAGGAACGCAGCGCGGAGCAAAGTGTGCTGACGGGCGTGGACGAACTCCAGGAAGTCCGGATCCGGGTCCGACGCTCCCCGGGTCACAGCCACCCGTTCCCGTCGGCGATGCGCACCGCGTCAGCCCGGTTGCGCGCCATCGTCTTACCGATGGCCGAGGACAGGTGGTTGCGCACGGTGCCCTCCGAGAGGTGGACGGACCGCGCGATGTCGGCCACGGTGCCTCCGTCGCGCGCTGCCACGAGCACGTCCGTCTCGCGAGCCGTGAGCGGGGAGTCCCCTCCCGTGAGCGACTCGGCAGCGAGCACCGGGTCGACGACCCGCAGGCCTGCGTGCACTCGTCGCACCGCGTCCGCGAGCTGACGCGCCGGGGTGTCCTTCACGACGAACCCCGCTGCTCCGGCCTGGAGCCCGCGGCGCAGGAAGCCAGGGCGTCCGAAGGTGGTCACGATGAGCACACGGGTCGCCGGAACCTCCTGCCGCAGAGCGGCGGTGGCCGCGATGCCGTCCAGCCCCGGCATCTCGACGTCCATCAGCACCACGTCTGGGCCCAACCGGCTCGCCGCCTCCACCACGAGGTCCCCCCTCGCCACCTCCCCCACGACCTCGAGATCGTCCTCGAGGTCCAGCAGTGCCGCCAGCGCGCCACGCACCAGCGCCTGGTCGTCGGCAATGAGGATCCGGATCGTCATGACGACACCTGCTCGGGTGCCGGTATCGCTCGCCCGTCCGCCTCGGCCGGCCTGCCGACGGTGAGCCGGTAGCCCCGTTCCGGTGCCGACTCCACCACGAGCACCACGCCTGCCTGCGCCGCGCGCTCATGCAAGCCGCGCATCCCGTTGCCGCTGTGAGGCTCGGAACCGGCGCCACGGCCGTCGTCGGAAACCGTGATGCTGCTCGACGTGATGGTGACGGTGCAGCTGTCGGCAGCACTGTGGCGCAGCACGTTGGTCACTCCTTCGCGAACCGTCCAGGCGAAGAGCTCCTCCAGGTCGCGAGGGATCTCGTCGACGGCTCCCGGCAGGTGGGCGGCGATAGCCGCGCTGCGCAACGCATCCAGTGCCCTGGCGAGCTCGCCCGCGAGGCTGATCTCACGATAGCCCTCGACCGCGCGGCGCACGTCGATCAGCGCCTCGCGGGCCAGCCTCTCGACGTCGGCGACCTCGCTGCGGGCCCGGTCGGCATCCAGGTCCAGCATCCGGCCCGCGAGCTCGGCCTTGATCGTGATCACGGTGAGCGAGTGGCCGAGGATGTCGTGCAGGTCGCGGGCGAACCGGCCGCGCTCCTCGACCACGGCCAGCCGCGCCTCTGCCTCGCTCGCCCTGAGCTGGTCGCGCTGGCGCTGCATCAGCAGGGCGAACCCCCAGACCGACAGACCGGCGCTCAGGGTGCCGGTCGCGACCCCGAGGTTCTGGGACCAGCTGCCGGTGAAGGCCCAGGTCAACACCTCTGCAGCGGCGGCGCACCCGAGCACCCAAGCCACCGCCGCACGGCGGAAGAGGATCGGCCCGACGACGGCGAGGTAGGGCGTCGTGGCGAGCCCGTCGGCTCCGAGGGCAACGACGGCGACGGCCGCACAGACCACCATCACCGCGATCGTGGCGGCGATCCGCACCGGCGGCTCGGGGTGGTCGCTCCGGAAGACGGGAGCCAACCCGCGCACTGCCACCACATAGGCGGCCGCGAAGACGAGGAGGGTCACGCCACCCACCCGGCCACTGGTCGTCCCGGGGGTGAAGGCACTCCAGAGGGGCTGCACGAGGAAGACGAGCCAGGCGAGGGCGAAGACCGTGCCCCAGCGCCAGCGCACCGTGCCCACCGTCTCGGCGGCGGGCACGGTGCTCATGGTCACCACGGTAGTTGGGATCAGACCCGGGCGGTGTCCTTGCGGAAGCGCCATGCTGCGCCGCCGACGAAGATCACCGTCCACGCGGCGAGGTTGAGGGCCCAGGAGAGCTGGAAGGGGTCATGGGTGCCTACCACCGTCTGCGAGAGCGGCCAGTGCGCGATCTGGGCCAGGCCGTAGATGGGGGTGAACGAGGCGATCGTGTCGAAGGTGGAACCCGCGGCGATCGGGAAGAAGATCCCGCCCAGCATGGCGAGGATGGCGACGATCGGCCCGAGGAACTGCATCGCGTTGTCGCTGGGCAGCAGGTAGCCGATGAACAGCCCGAAGGCTGCGAAGACCAGTGAGCCGATGAGGATGATCACTGCCGAGACGACCCAGGCCTGGGTGGACGCGACGGCCTTGCCGCTCATCCCCCCGGCCGCGAAGGTCACGGCAGTCGCGACGGCCCCCAGGACCAGCGCGGAGAGCATCTTGGTCACGATGTAGGAAGTCGGCCGAAGCGGGGTGAGGCGCAGCTGCCGGCTCCAGCCGCTGGCTCGCTCGATGGAGACCGAGGCACCCGCACCGGTCGAGGCGATGACGGCGCCGTAGACGGCCATGCTCACCATGACCCACGCGGAGACGTTGGCGATGACGCCCTGCCCCATCGACTGCTGGTCCTTGGGGATGGAGGTGGAGATGAAGAAGAACATCGCCACGGGGAAGACCAGCGTGAAGATCATCGTGCGACGGTTGCGCAGTACCCGGCGCAGCTCGATGGCGAGCACCGTCGGGTTGATGAACGGCGCACGGTGCGCGGGCCGTGAGGCGGCGTTCGTGAGTGGCGTGGTCGGGGCGGCGATGGTGCTCATGCTGTGGTCTCCTGAGTCGAGGCGGGGCTGGTGGTCAGGGCGATGAAGGCGTCCTCGAGGCCGCGGGCCACGATCTCGAGGTCGGATGCCGGGGTGCTGGTGAGCAGGTAGCGCGCCACGGCATCGCTGTCGGTGCCGGTCACGACCACGGCATCGCCGTGGACCTCCACCTCGCTCACCCCGGCGAGCCTGCTCAGGGCGCCGGTGTCCGCGCCGGGCCAGACCGCCTTGACGTGGCGGGCGGCACCCATCGCCTTGAGCTCGGCGGCCGTGCCGTCGGCGACCACCTCCCCCTCACGCATGAGCACGACCCGGTCGGCGTACGCGTCGGCCTCGTCGAGGTAGTGCGTGGCGAAGACGATGGTCCGACCGCGAGCCGCGTCGGCTCGGATCGAGGCCCAGAAGGCCCTCCTGGTCGTGACGTCCATGCCGGTCGTCGGCTCGTCGAGGATGATCAGCTCGGGGTCGGGAACCAGTGCCATGGCGAAGCGCAGCCGCTGCTGCTCCCCGCCACTGCACTTGCCCACCCGGCGACCGGCGATCTCGGTGAGCCCGGCGGTCTCGAGCACCTCCTCGACGGGACGGGCGCTCCGAAAGAGGCTGGCGGTGTAGTCGACGGTCTCGCGCACGGTGAGGTCCTTCAGGAGCCCCCCGCTCTGCATCACGGCGGAGACCAGCCCCCGGGCCACCGCGTCGGTCGGGGTGAGGCCGAACACCTCCACGCCGCCGGAGTCCGGGTCGGCGAGACCGAGGACCATGTCCACCGTCGTCGTCTTCCCGGCGCCGTTGGGCCCGAGGAGTGCGACCACCTCGCCCGCGGCGATGGTGAGGTCGACGCCGCGCACCGCGTGGACCGAGCCGAAGCTCTTGGTCAGGCCGGTGAGGGCGATGGCGGCGGGAGCGACCGCGAGGTTCTCGAGCGAGCGGGTCGGTGCTGCTGTTGTCGTGTGCATGCCCCAACCCTGCGGCCGGTCAGCGCGCGACACCGCTCACGGGTGTCACGACCTCCCCACGACGATTGTCATGGGCCGCACCGCTCAGCAGCCGAGGAGACGCTGGGCCAGCCAGCCCTCGACCTGGTCGAGCGCGACGCGCTCCTGCGCCATCGTGTCGCGGGAGCGGATCGTGACGGCCTGGTCCTGGAGGGTGTCGAAGTCGACCGTGATGCAGAACGGGGTGCCGATCTCGTCCTGGCGCCGATAGCGGCGACCGATGGCGCCGGCGTCGTCGAACTCGACGTTCCAGTGCCGACGCAGCGCAGCGGCGAGATCGCGGGCCTTCGGCGACAGGTCGGCGTTGCGCGAGAGGGGAAGCACGGCAGCCTTGATCGGGGAGAGCCGCGGGTCCAGCTTGAGGACGACGCGCTTGTCGACCCCGCCCTTGGTGTTGGGTGCCTCGTCCTCGGTGTAGGCGTCGACGAGGAACGTCATCAGGCTGCGCGAGAGGCCCGCAGCCGGCTCGATCACGTAGGGGGTGTACTTCTCACCACTGGCCTGGTCGAAGTAGACGAGGTCGGTGCCGGAGTGCTTGGAGTGCGTCTTGAGGTCGAAGTCGGTGCGGTTGGCGACACCTTCGAGCTCGCCCCACTCCGACCCGGTGAAGTTGAAGCGGTACTCGATGTCGACGGTGCGCTTGGAGTAGTGCGACAGCTTCTCCGCGGGGTGCTCGTAGTGGCGCAGGTTGTCGGGGTTGATCCCGAGGTCGGTGTACCACCGGGTGCGCTCGGCGAGCCAGTACTCGTGCCACTCCTCGTCCTCGCCGGGCTTGACGAAGAACTCCATCTCCATCTGCTCGAACTCGCGGGTGCGGAAGATGAAGTTCCCCGGGGTGATCTCGTTGCGGAAGCTCTTGCCGGTCTGCGCGATGCCGAAGGGCGGCTTCTTGCGCGAGGCCTGCATGACGTTGAGGAAGTTGACGAAGATGCCCTGGGCGGTCTCGGGGCGCAGGTAGTGCAGGCCCGACTCGTCGTCGAGCACGCCGAGGTAGGTCTTGAGCATCATGTTGAACTCGCGGGGCTCGGTCCACTGACCCCGGGTGCCGCAGTGGGGGCAGGCGACCTCGGTGAGCGAGACGTCGTCGGGGTCGCCGCCCTTCTTCGCGGCCACCGCCTCCTGCATGTGGTCGACCCGGAAGCGCTTGTGGCAGGACTGGCACTCGGTGAGGGGGTCGGTGAACTCACCGACGTGGCCCGAGGCGACCCAGGTCTGGCGCGGCAGGATGATCGAGGAGTCCAGCCCGACCACGTCGTCGCGGGAGGTCACCATCGCCTTCCACCACTGGCGCTTGATGTTCTCCTTCAGCTCCACCCCGAGCGGCCCGTAGTCCCATGCCGAGCGGGTTCCCCCGTAGATCTCCCCGCAGGGGAAGACGAAGCCGCGGCGCTTGCAGAGGGAGACGACGGTGTCGACGGTGGAGGTCTGGGCCATGGGCGCAAGGCTATCCGTGGGGCCCCCCTGGAGCCGAACCGCCCATTACCGTCCGGCTAGGCTGACCCACCGTGTCACCCCTCCGAGAGTCCATCGAGCGCTCCAGCCTCCCGGCCCTGACCTGGCTGAGCCGGCTGCCGCGCGCCGTCCCCTTCCTCCTCGTGCTGGGCCTCGCCGTCGCCGGCATCCTGCTGCCCCCGCCCGGATGGCTGCTCATCGCCGTCGTCGCGCTGCTGCTGGCCTGGATCCTCTACCTCGCCTGGCCGCGACTCACCTCCTCGGAGAGAATGCTGCGCCTGGCTGTCGTGGCCATGCTCCTCGCGATCACCCTGACCCAAGCCTTCCCGCGTACCTGAGGCGCACTTGACAACGATTCTCATTACAGATGAGAATCGTTGTCATGAAGCGCGCCGCCCTCCTCCTCGCCGCCAGCCTGCTCGCTGCCTCGACGGCCGCCTGCTCCGGCGCCGCGGGGTCGCAGGAGAGCAACGGTGGGCAGATGGCGGTGACCGCCTCCTTCTACCCGCTGGAGTTCGCCGCCGAGCGCGTGGGCGGTGAGCACGTGCACGTCACCAACCTCACCAAGCCGGGGTCCGAGCCCCACGACCTCGAGCTCACGCCGCGGGCCGTCGGGGACCTGACGAAGTCGCGGGTCGTCATCTACCTCAGCGGCTTCCAGCCCGCTGTCGACCGGGCTGTCGACACCGAGGCCGGCGACGCGGCATTCGACGTCGCACCCTTGGCCGACCTGAGCATCGTCTCGGGCGAGGGCGGCGGCCCCGACCCGCACTTCTGGCTCGACCCGGTGCGGTATGCCGCCGTCGTCACCGCTGTCGGCGAGCGGTTCGCCGCGGTCGACCCGGAGCACGCGAACACCTACCGTGCCAACGCGGCAACGCTGGTGTCCGACCTCGGGACCCTGGACTCCGACATCGCGGCTGGCCTGGCCCGGTGCGAGAGCCGGGACCTCGTCACCAGCCACACCGCCTTCGCCTACCTCGCCCAGCGCTACGACCTCGGCCAGGAGGGCATCGCCGGCGTCAACCCCGACGCCGAGCCCGACGCCGGCACCCTGCGCACCCTCACCGCGTTCGTCCGCGAGCACGACGTGTCGACCATCTACACCGAGGCACTGGTCGACCCCGCGGTCGCCGAGACCGTCGCCCGCGAGACGGGGGCGGGCGTCGCGGTCCTCGACCCGCTCGAGGGGCTCACCGACGCGTCCGCAGGCAGGAACTACCTCGAGGTCATGCGCGCCAACCTCGCCACCTTGGAGAAGGGGCAGCGATGCAGGTGATGCCAGAATCAGAGCCCATCATCGAGCTCACCGGTGCGGGCTTCGGCTACACCGACCGGCGCGTCGTCTCGGACGTCGACCTCACCGTGCACTCCGGCGAGGTGGTGGCCCTGCTCGGCCCCAACGGCTCCGGGAAGTCGACCCTCGTCCGCGGACTGCTCGGCCTGGTCGACCAAGAGGGTGGGTCGGTCCGGCTGTTCGGCATCCCGCGGGACCAGTTCACCGAGCACACCCGTATCGGCTATGTGCCACAACGGCATTCGCTGTCGTCCTCGGTGCGGGCCACCGTCACGGAGATCGTCGAGGTCGGGCGCCTCCCCCACCGCCCTTGGTGGAAGCCCCAGGGACGGGAGGATCGCGAGGTCGTGCGCGAGTCGATCCGCGCCGTCGGGCTCGCGGACCGCGCCAACGAAGAGGTTGCGTCGCTCTCCGGCGGTCAGCAGCGAAGGGTGCTCATCGCGCGGGCGCTCGCCGGGCGGCCCGAGGTGCTCGTCATGGATGAGCCGACTGCTGGCGTCGACCACGCCAGCCAGGTCGCGCTGGCAGAGGTGCTGAGCCGACTCGCCGCGGAGGGCACGTCGATGATCGTGGTCACCCACGAGCTCGAGGCCCTCGCCGACGTGGTGACGCGCATCGTGTGCATGGACGCGGGGCACCTGGACTTCGACGGCAGCCCCGCTGCGTATGCCGCGCACGTCGCCTCCCACAGCACGGGCTCGAGCCACCACCACGAGCGCGAGGACCTTTCCGGCCCCGGAGCCGTGCTGGGTTCGGCACCACTGGATCGCACGAGCGGGAGGCCATCATGATCCAGGACATGCTCGCGCTCGACTTCATGCGCCAGGCCCTCGTCGCGGCGTTGCTCGCCGGTGTCGCCGCCCCGTTGGTCGGTGTTTTCCTCGTCCAGCGCCGGATGTCACTCATCGGCGACGGGATGGGCCACGTCGCCCTCGCCGGGGTTGCCGTCGGGATCCTCACCGGCACCGAGCCGGTCCTGACCGCGCTCATCGCCGCGGTGGTCGCGGGAGTCGCGATCGAGCTCATCAGGGCGTCGGGACGCACCAGCGGTGACATCGCCCTGGCGGTGATGTTCTACGGCGGCATCGCGCTCGGCGTGGTGCTCATCGCACGCTCCAGCGCGGGCACCCCGGCCAACCTCACGGCATACCTCTTCGGTGCCATCCTCACCACGAGCGGCGGCGACCTCGTCGTGCTCGCCACGCTCGCCGCGGTCGTGCTGGTCACCACGCTGGTGCTGCGACAGCGCTTCTTCGCGGTTGCCAACGACGAGGAGTTCTCCCGCGCGACAGGACTGCCCGTGATGGGCTACAACCTGGCTCTCGCCGTGCTCACCGCAGTCACCGTCGTCGTATCGATGCGGGTCGTCGGGCTGCTGCTGATCAGCGCCCTGATGATCATCCCGAACGCCACCTCCCAGCTGCTCGCCCGCAGCTTCCGCGCGAGCCTGTGGCTGGCGGTGCTCATCGGCGTGGTGAGCAGCGTCGGCGGGGTGGTCATCTCCTATGTCGCCGAGACCCCCTCGGGCGGGACGATCGTCCTGGTCGCCATCAGCCTGTTCCTGCTGACGAGTGTGGGCGTCGCGCTGGTGGCACGGGCCCGGCATGCGTCCCACGCCCGGGCCCAGGAACGACACGACCACGAGCACGGGCCCGGGTGCGGTCATCCGGCGGTCGGTCACGGCGACCACGTGGACTACCTCCATGACGGCCACCGGCACGCCGCGCACGAAGGTCACTACGACGAGCACGGCCAGCACGCAGAGGTGGAGAGCAGATGAGTGAGCCGCAGACAGACCGGCGACCGACGCGACAGCGCGCGGCCCTCAGCGAGGCCCTCGCAGGGTCCGCCGAGTTCCGCTCGGCGCAGGACATCCACGCCGGGTTGGCCTCCACCGGCACGCGCGTCGGCCTCGCGACGGTCTACCGCAACCTCCAGGCCATGGCCGAGGACGGCGACGTCGACGTCATCCGCACGCCCGACGGGGAGGCCGTCTATCGCGCCTGCTCGATGCCGGTGCACCACCACCACGTGGTCTGCCGCCAGTGCGGCCTCGCGGTCGAGGTGACGGGGGATGCCGTGGAGCGCTGGGCGGACGCGGTGGCCGCCGAGCACGGCTTCAGCGAGGTGCGCCACACCCTGGAGATCGACGGCCTCTGCCGAGCCTGCGCGCTCTGACCGATGGCTCGGCGAGGCGTGCTGCACCATGACCGTCTGCCGGCTGTCGCGACTCCTGGCTCAACCACGAACGTCTGAACCGTTCCGTCCATGAGGGGCGAGTCCCGAACCGCCGCCTGATCGGCTCCTTCGGGTCAGACGGAGTTGGTGGGTGGACAGGCCTGGTTCGGTTGGGTCCGTGGGTGCTTGGTGAGCGTTCCCCTTGCGAAACGATTCAAGGGTGAATTCACCAGTCGCGACGTACGGGGTCGATCGGGGATCCCAAGCGTTGCAGACTCTCCCTCGCGGCGTCGCCGAGGCGAGCACCCCAGGCCCGGGCGCGGTCAAGCTCGCCATCGAGCAGTGGACCCTCCACGTCGGCGACGTAGAAGCTCTCCGGGTCCAGGACCTGCGGGTAGCCGGCGCGGCGCAGGAGTTTGCCGGCCTTGCGGGCGGCCGATCCCGGCAGTCGCCGGACCTTGTCCACGCGGGTGTCAAACGTCGCCACCACAGGGCGGTTGCTCACGGTGGGCAGTGCCGCGATCCACTCCCTGATCCCGGGACCGGACGCGGTGTTGCCCGCACCGCGGGCGACAGCCTCGGAGCGGGTGCCCAGCCGGGACATCGAGAACGTGTGGGTGGGACCGCCGACGACGAGCAGGTCCACGTCGTCTCCCGGGGTGGTGGGAGCGATGCCCACCT